>CAYRHC010000150.1:0-4459 GCA_964423935.1 uncultured Bacteroidales bacterium
AAGGCGCTTCGCAAGCTGCGTCGCATGAGCCGTAACCCCAACAACGAGCAACATCTGGATGCCATCTACTACGCTATGGCCAATATCTATTTCAGTACGGGCGATACGCTGCAGGCGGTGGAACATTACCATAAGGTGATAGAACAGACGGCCGACAATACGGTGTTCAAACGCGATGCCTTGAGCCGTCTGGGTGATTTTTACTATCGTCAAGACTCTTTCCTGCAGGCTGCCCCGCTGTATCAAGACTTGGCATCGATGGTAGACGAAACTTACGGCGACTATCAACTGGTGAAAAAACGCAGCGAGGTGCTTACGGCCTTGGAACCGCAGCTGCAAACCATCTTCGACCAAGACAGTCTGCTGTATCTGGCATCCTTGCCGCAAGAAGAGTTGCAGGCTATGGTGGATGCTTGGGTAGCGGAAGCGGTGAAGAAAGCCAAGGAAGAAGCCCGTCTGAAAGGTCAGCAGGAAGCCTTGGCCGCCAACGAGGAAATGACGCAGGAAAGTCTCAACGACCGTCAGCAGAATACCATTGCTACAGCTGATATGGGGCTGTCCAACACCGATAATTCCTGGTATTTCTATAACAAATCGGCCAAGGATAAGGGCAAGAAGGACTTCGAGCGCAGTTGGGGCCGCCGGCAGCTTGCCGACCTTTGGCGCTTGAAGAAGAAAGACGAATTCTTGCAGAGTCTGCACGTGGAAGAACCCGCCGAAGCTTTGGCGGGTGAGGAAACATCGCCCGGCGCTGATGAGCTGCAGCCGGCGCGAGCGCCGGCTGCAGCCTCGCCCAGCGCCGAGGCTCCCGACTTCGAAGCCAGCGATGACCCCACGCAGCCCGGCTACTACCTGCAGAACATCCCCTTCGAGGCCGAGCAGCAGGAGGCTTGCCACGAACTCATCCGTGAAGCGATGTTCCAGTCCGGTGTCATTTATCAAGAGCAGATGGAAAGTCCGCGCATGGCCCTAAAGACCTTCGCCGACCTGCAACAACGTTATCCCGACGACGAACAGCATCTGCCGCCATCGTACTACCTTAGCTATCTGATGCTCATGCAACAGGAGCGCGAACCAGAGGCCAATCTTCAGCGTGATTCTTTGCTGGCTAAGTTCCCCGATAGCCAAGAAGCTGAATATCTGAGCGATGCGGAATATCTTATCAAACAAAAAGCTATGTACCGCAGCCAAGATTCGCTGTTCCGGGCCACTTACGGCTATTTTGTCCAAGGCAAGAGCGATTCGCTGCTGATAAACTGCCAGTTGGTGGAAACCGATTACCGTCAGAGTCCATTGCGGCCCAACTTCCTGTTCATGCGGGCTTTGGAGGCTGTGAAGCAGGGCGATGGTGACACGTATATCAGTCTTATTTCGGAAATAGCCGAAAAATATCCCAATACCGACCTCTCAGCCTTGTCTTCGGCCATGAAGGGGTATTGGGATGAAGGTCGCAGGCCCATCGGTTTCGACGGTTTCTACCTGCCTGACGGTCGCAGTTGGGAAGATTCCATTGCGCAACTTAAGCTCGATTCCATTGCCGACATGTTCCAGTACAATCCCGACGAACCTCAGTTGCTGGCCTTGGCCTACAGCAGCGATTCCATCGATGTGAACCTGCTGCTTTTCGATGTCGCGCTCTACAACTTTACTAACTTCCTTATTCGCGATTATGAGCTGTCTATCGAGATGTTGGGAGGCCAGGAAGTGCTGATGATACGCAGTTTCGAGAATATGGACGATGTGCAGCGCTATATTTCCTGGCTCAATTTCCAGGGGCAGCGTCCCACGCAGAAATATCCCGGTTTGCGGCTATATCCTGTCGGTGAGAGCAATCTGCCGCTCTTGCAACAGAACTTCCCCGAAGAAGCCTATCGTCAGTTCCTCAACGACAATGGCGTGGACTATTTCTTGAAATAGCGTTTGAACAGTCCTTCAAAACCTTTGCCGTGACGGGCTTCGTCTTTGGCCATCTCGTGTACCGTGTCGTGGATGGCATCCAGATTCAGTGCCTTGGCACGCGCGGCGATACGCATCTTGTCTTCGCAGGCACCACTTTCGGCATTCATGCGCTTTTCCAAGTTGGTCTTGGTATCCCAAACCACTTCGCCCAGCAGTTCGGCAAATTTGGCGCAATGTTCGGCTTCTTCCCAGGCGTAGCGCTTGAAAGCTTCGGCAATTTCGGGATAACCTTCCCTGTCGGCCTGACGGCTCATGGCAAGGTACATGCCAACCTCGGTAGCTTCGCCCATAAAGTGTGCATTCAGGTCTTTCTTCATTTCGTCGTCGGCATTGGCGGCGATGCCGATAACGTGTTCGGTAACGAATGAGAGTTTGTCTTCGACGAGTTCTTTGAACTTGTTGCCGGGGACCCTGCATTGCGGGCATCTTTCGGGAGCAGTTTCACCTTCATGTACATAACCGCATACAGTGCAAATCCATTTCTTAGCCATAGTTGTAAAATTAAAAGTTGTTATGAATGAGATAATGATAATGAGTTATTCTTGATTTTTACATTGCTGACAAATCCCAAAGTAGTTTACTTCCACTTGCTTGATATCCAGCTGATGACCGCAACCTTGACCTTGAATCATCAGGCGGCGATAGGTCTCGTCCAGGTCCATCATGATGTCTTGCACCTTGCCGCAGTGACTGCAGATAAAATGAGCGTGCGGACTGGTGTTGGCATCGAAATGCATTTCATCGAAGTAGATGCATTGGGCTACGCCGTTTTGATGGAAAAGCTCCAGTGTGTTGTACACCGTCGTTTTGGAAAGGGTGGGGATGCTCGGGGCCAGGGCCGAATACACTTCCTCTACCGTGGGATGCACCGGATGCTGCGTCAGCCAGTCCAGTATGGCGATGCGTTGTACCGATGGTTTGATGCCGCTATTGCTCAAAATTTCTGCGCTTGTCATGCTCTTTAAGATAGTAAAGCTTGTTAAGCTTGTAATAATTACAATTCTGAAACCGATGCAAAATTATAATGGATATTCGAATTTGCAAATATCCGTCATGGAATTAATAAATTTTAACAATTTCTGATAATTTGTCCACTTCTTTGCATATTACTTAACCTTGGCCTTCCGGCCGTTTGATTATCTTTGTAGGCTTTCAAAACATCTTCTTAGTTTTTGACAATTTCAAACCTATCGATATGAAAAAACTGAACAGAACCTTGCATCGATGTACGACCTGTCTTCTGCTTGCCTTGGGCCTTGCTTCCTTGCAGGCACAGAACACCCTTTTCCCTTGCCAGAATCCGGCCCTTTCGCCCGAAGAACGCGCCGAAGACTTGTTGCAACGCCTTACGGTAGAGGAAAAAGCCCAGCTGATGTTGGATGTAAGCCCGGCCATTCCGCGTCTGGGCATTCCGGCTTATCAATGGTGGAACGAGGCCCTTCACGGCTGCGCCCGCTCGGGCCTGGCAACGGTTTTCCCGCAGGCCATCGGTATGGCGGCTGCTTGGGACCCCGCTTTGCTTGAACAAGTGTTTACTGTGGCTTCTACCGAACAGCGCATCAAATACCAGCAGGCCCGCGCCGAAGGCAAGATGGACCGCTACGAAGGTCTGACGGTGTGGACTCCCAATATCAACATCTTCCGCGACCCGCGCTGGGGACGTGGCCAGGAAACCTACGGCGAAGACCCTTATCTTACCGCAGAATTGGGCAAGGCTGTCATCATGGGTTTGCAAGGCGAGCCTATGCAGGGACTTGGCGCCGCTTCGGGACAGTACTACGACCGTCTGCATGCCTGCGTGAAGCATTTTGCCGTTCACAGCGGCCCGGAATGGAACCGTCACACTTACGATGCCAAGAACATCTCGGCCCGCGATTTGGCCGAAACCTACCTTTACGCTTTTGAACGTTGCGTCAAGGAAGCCGATGTGCGCGAGGTGATGTGTGCCTACAATCGTTACGAGGGCGAGGCTTGCTGCGGCTCCAACCGTTTGCTTACCAGAATATTGCGCGAAGATTGGGGCTATCAGCACCTGGTGGTTTCCGACTGCTCGGCTATTCGTGACCTGCATACTCCCGAACCTAAAGGCCACGGTACGCATCCTTCGGTGCTGCATTCGTCGTCGGCTGCGGTGCTGGCTGGTACCGATATCAACTGCGGCAGCTCGTACAAGAATCTGCCCAAGGCCGTAGCGGCCGGACTTATTGCCGAATCCGACCTGGATGTTTCGGTGCGTCGTCTGCTGGTGGCCCGTTTCCGTCTGGGCGATTTCGACGATGCCACACTGGTGCCTTGGTATCAGGCTATTTCCGAATCTCAACTGGCCAGCCCCGAAAGCGACGCTTTGGCACTGAAGATAGCCCGCGAAAGCATGACCCTGCTGCAGAACAACAATCAAACCTTACCCATCGTTTTGGGCGATGAAGCGATGACCATTGCTGTGGTGGGCCCGAACGCCAACGATTCGTTGACGCTGTGGGGTAATTATTATGGTACTCCC
>CAYRHC010000151.1:0-4407 GCA_964423935.1 uncultured Bacteroidales bacterium
AGATTGTCGACGTGCCATAGTGCCTTATCCCTACCTGCAAGTCTGCGACATCGAGTTCAGCCTGCCCCGGCCCTCGTACATGGCCCAGAGCCTGCAAGCCTTGCAGGAACGTTACCCGCAACGCAACTTCTCGCTCATCATCGGTGGCGACAATCTCGACTGCTTCGAACGCTGGAAAGACTACCGCTATATTTTAGACAACTTCGACGTGCTGGTGTATCCCCGTCCCGGCTACAGCAACCGGGTGCCACAAGACTGGACGCGCGTGCGACTCTTCGAGGACGCCACGCTGATGGACATTTCTTCGACGCAGCTTCGCCAGGCCCGCCAACAACTTAAAGCCAAGAACAAATAGCCAAGAACAATGAAACTGAAACAATACATCGCCCGTCATGTGGGTAAATGGCTGGGATGGAAAGCCGAAGACCGTTTTCCCGAAATCAGGGAATGTGTGGTGGCCGTTGCGCCGCACACCAGCAACTGGGACTTCTTCTACGGCAAACTGCTGGGTCTGGCCGTGGGCCGCAAAACCCACTTCCTTATCAAAAGCGACTGGTTTTTCTTTCCGATGAACCACTTTTTCAAATGGATAGGCGGCATTCCCGTCAACCGCAAGAAAAAGAACGGCAGCATGACCGACCGCATAGCCGAGCTCTTCCGCAAGAAGCACAACCTTTGCATCGGCATCACGCCCGAAGGCACGCGCAAGCCCAATCCCGACTGGAAAAAAGGCTTCTACTACATCGCCAAAAAGGCCAACGTGCCCATCCTGCTCACCTACATCGACTACAAGAAGAAGATAGCCTGCATCGCCGAGAAGTTCGTTCCCGGCAACGACGAGGCGGCCGATATGCTGTATATCAAGAATTTCTTCAAGAATGTCACGGCCAAAAAACCGGCCAATTTCGCCATCTGATTTAGTTCTTCTTAAAAGAAAACGAAACCTATGCGCATCAGTTTAGCACAAGTGGATATCGTTTGGGAAAATGCCCAAGCCAACCTGCAGAAATACCGGCAGATAGCCGATTCGCTGAAGGGTAAAAGCGATTTGCTGATTCTGCCCGAGATGTGCGCCAACGGCTTCGGTTGTCGCGCCGACAAAGTGGCCCAGTACAATGACGGTCTGACCATCAGCTCGTTACGCACTGCCGCCATGGACAACGATTTGGCCATTACGGGCAGTTTCGCCGCCCGCGAGGCGGGCGGCGAAACGTTCTTCAACCGGGGCTTCTTTATCTACCCCGACGGGCAGACTGTGTTTTTCGACAAACGGCATCTGTTTCGCATCGGTGTGGAGGGCAAGGGCTTTCAGGAAGGCGGTATGGAGCCTTGCATAGTCCGCTACAAGGGCTGCAACATCCGTCTGATTATCTGCTACGATCTGCGTTTTCCGGTTTGGTGCCGCAACAGCGAAAAACACGCCTACGATATTTTGGTGTGCGTGGCCAACTGGCCCGAATGCCGCATCCGCTCGTGGAACAATATGCTCGAAGCCCGCGCCAGCGAGAACCTGGCCTATGTCTGCGGTCTGAACCGCGTGGGCGACGATGTGCTGGGTCTGCATTACAACGGGGCGTCGGCAGTGTACTCGGCCATAGGCGAAGAGCTCTGCCGCTGCCGGGACAACCGCGAAGAAGTGCTCACTTACGAACTCGACATGGAGCGTCTGGCGCATCACCGCGAGAAGTTTCCCGCCTGGAAAGATGCCGACACTTTCGAAATAACCGGAGGCCCCGTGGTTGAATAATCATTAAGCTAAACGATATGACCGACCCGCTCACGCACATTCAGTTGATAGGTTTCGACGCCGATGATACGCTGTGGCTCAACAGCGTTTACTTTATCCGCGCAGAACAAGCTTTGGCTCAGATACTTGCGCCCTACATCGATGCCCGTCAACTGCACGTCGAGCTCACCGGTACCGAGGTGAAAAATCTGCCTCTTTATGGCTACGGCGTGATGGCTTATACCCTTTCGATGATGGAAACTGCGCTGCGCACGAGCCAGGGACATCTCGATGCCCGAAATATGGAGGACATCCTGCAAATCGGCCGTAGCATGTTGCAAGAGCGAGTGCAACTCTATCCCGGGGTCAAGGAAACGCTGTCGGCACTTAGCCGCCAATATCCGCTTATCCTCATCACCAAAGGCAATATGCTCGACCAGGAACGCAAGCTCAAAAACTCGGGCTTGGCCGGCTATTTCGACCATATTGAAATAGTTAGCGAAAAGCATCCCGAGCAATATCGTCAAATTCTTGAGCGTCTGGGTGTTGCGCCCGAAAACTTCCTGATGGTGGGCAATTCTTACAAATCGGACATCGCTCCCGTGCTGGAAATCGGGGCACAGGCCATACATACCCAAGACGAAAGCGTTTGGGAATGGGAAAAATGCGAACGTCCCGAGCATTGCCTGCACGAAGTTTCCGTCCTGACGGAGTTACTGCCGCTGCTGGGTCTCTAATTCTTGAACCATGATAGTACTTCCTTTTCAAAGCAGCAGCCAAGCACTGAAAGCCAGCCTGTCGGCCGTTGAGGACGAGGCTTGCCTGATGTTGACGGACGCGGGCCTGCAAGCCAACGATATTGTTTGGCACCGTCTGGGACGGGAAAGGCTGGAACAGGTGGCCCGCGACGCAGGAGCGGGCCTGGTCTTCACCGACTACTACGGTCACCCGCTCATCGACTACCAAACGGGCAGCCTGCGCGACGATTTCAATTTTGGCAAAGTGGTGCTTCTGCGCATGGATGCGGTGCGCAACGTGCTGGACCAGCTACCCGACGATTTGCAGTTCGGCGCCTTTTACGCGCTGAGACTGGCCCTGAGCCGTCACTACCCCATCCTACACTTGAAGGAAACGCTCTATCGTCTGCTACCCCAAGAGCATATCGACAAGGAAGCCAGACAGTTTGCCTATGTCGACCCCAAGCTCCGAGCCTACCAGCTGGAAATGGAAGCCATCTGCACCGAGCATCTTAAAATGACCGGCGCTTTCTTGAGCGAGCGCGTCCTAAGCATCGACCCCAATATGGGCGATTTCCCCGTCGAAGCCAGCGTGGTGATTCCTGTCCGCAACCGTGTGCGCACCATAGGCGAAGCCGTGCTGTCGGCCCTGCAACAACAATGCGATTTTCCCTTCAACGTTATCGTGGTAGACAACCATTCCAACGACGGCACCTCCGAAGCGCTGCTTTCGCTGGCCCGCGAACACGCCAATCTGCAAGTGCTGCGTCCTGAAGCTGACGATCTGAACATCGGCGGTTGCTGGAACTTGGCCATCGACAGCCCCTGCTGCGGACGCTATGCCGTTCAACTCGACAGCGACGACCTCTACAGCAGCCCTGCCACGCTACAGCAGATAGTGGATGTTTTCCGCCGCGAGCGTTGCGCCATGGTGGTGGGCAGCTACCGCATCTGCAATTTTCAAAAAGAGCCCCTGCCTCCCGGCCTGATTGACCATCGGGAGTGGACAGCCGGGAACGGCCACAACAACGCCCTGCGCATCAACGGATTGGGAGCGCCAAGAGCTTTCTTTACGCCCATGCTGCGAGACTTGCATCTGCCCAATACCAGCTATGGCGAAGACTATGCCGTGGGCTTGGCCATCACACGGCGCTACCGGCTGGGTCGCATCTTCGATGAGCTTTACCTTTGCCGCCGCTGGGAAGGCAACAGCGATGCCAATATCAGCCAAGAAAAGCTCAATGCCAACAACAGTTACAAAGACTCGCTGCGCAGCATCGAAATATTGGCCCGTCAGGCCATGAACCGACCATAAGCATGACACTCGACCTTTTGCCCTTCTTTCAAGCGCAGCTGGCCGATTGGCCACTGGCCCGCGCCAACTACGACAACCTTAAACAAGCGCTGTTCAAGGTTGTCTACCTAAGTCCTTACGAGCGTATCCGTCTGGTGTGCCTGCCGGCGCGCATCGCTTCTTCATCGGCCAAGATTACGGCCAAAGGACAGGTAGATCGGCCCTGTTTTCTGTGCAGTCATCGTCTGCCGGCCGAGCAACGCGCCTACGATTACGGCTCTTGCAACATATTGGTGAATCCTTTTCCGGTTTTCAGCGAACATTATACCGTGCCGGCCAAACAGCACCAAGACCAGAGCCTGATGAACGAATGGCCGGTGTTCTATCGTCTGCTCTGCGAGCTCGACGAAAAATACCTTGTTTTCTATAACGGCGGACGTTGCGGGGCTTCTGCACCCGATCACCTGCATTTCCAGTTGGGTCTGAAAAGTGTGATGCCCCTACAGGCCGATGGCATAGATACCACACATTTGCAAGCATTGCTGCGGGAAGGTCAAGTAAGGCTCTATCGGCTTGAGGGTTATACGCGCAAGGCTTGGGTACTGGAAGGCCCCGCTGATGCTTCGCAGGAGGCCGGTCAAGCGATGATG
>CAYRHC010000152.1:0-4343 GCA_964423935.1 uncultured Bacteroidales bacterium
CCTTCAAGGGCGGTCTGTCGTTCAACTTGTCCGATGTATTGGTACCGGAAGAAAAGGCCGGTCTGGTACAGGAAGGTTACGATGCCGTCGAAGCCATCTCCGAAGAATATACTATGGGTCTTATCACCAACAACGAACGTTACAACAAAGTAATCGACGTTTGGACCGATGTCAACAAGAAATTGTCCGATATCCTTATCAAACAGTTGGAAGAAGACAATCAGGGCTTCAACTCAGTTCACATGATGATGGATTCCGGAGCCCGTGGTTCTAAGGAACAGATTCGTCAGCTTTGCGGTATGCGTGGTTTGATGAACAAGCCTCAGAAAGCCGGTTCGGAAGGCGCTCAGATTATCGAGAACCCTATCTTGGCCAACTTCAAGGAAGGTCTGTCTGTGCTTGAGTACTTCATCTCTACCCATGGTGCCCGTAAGTCTCTGTCCGATACCGCTCTGAAGACCGCCGATGCCGGTTATCTGACCCGTCGTCTGGTGGACGTTTCGCACGATGTTATCATCAACGAAGAAGACTGCGGTACCCTGCGTGGTTTGACGGCTGTCGGTGTCAAGGGTGTTTGCACGCTGTACGAAAGAATTTTGGGCCGTGTGTCGGTTCACGATATCAACCATCCGGTTACCGACGAACTGATTGTCGCTGCCGGCGAACAAATTACCGAACCTATTGCCGAAGCCATTCAAAAGGCCGGTATCGAACGTGTGGAAATCCGTTCGGTACTTACCTGCGAATCGAAGAAGGGTGTCTGCGCCAAGTGCTATGGCCGTAACCTGGCTACCGGACGTATGGTTCAACTTGGTGAAGCTGTGGGCGTTATCGCTGCCCAGTCTATCGGTGAACCCGGTACTCAGCTGACACTGCGTACCTTCCACGCCGGTGGTGTTGCCAAGAGCGATACTTTGGCTTCCGATTTGAAGGCTCCTTACGATTGCCGTATTGAGATTGAAGAACTGCACGTTGTGCCTTCGCACGAAGACCCCAATGCTCAAATCGTTGTCGGCCGTTATGGCGAAATCAAGATGATCGATACCAAGACCAGCCTGGTTACCACGCATCAGTTGTCTTACGGTTCCAAGTTGTATGTGAAGCCCGGTCAAGTAGTGCCCATGGGTACGCTTATCTGCGAATGGGACAACTACAACGCCGTTATCATCTGCGAGGAATCCGGTAAATTGGAATTCGAATCCATCATCGACGGTGTTACTTTCCAGACCTATGTCGACGAAACCACCAAGGTGAAGGACAAGATTATCATTGAGCCCAAAGACCGTAACAAGGTGCCCGCCATCCACATTCTGGATGCCAACGGACAGCGTATCCACTCTTATAACTTGCCTGCCGGTGCCCACCTGCTCAAGGAGGACGGCGAAAGCATCGATGCCGGTCAGATTCTGGTCAAGATTCCGCGTGCCGTAGCCAAGGCAGGCGATATCACCGGTGGTCTGCCCCGTGTTACCGAACTTTTCGAGGCTCGTAATCCTTCCAACCCCGCTGTGGTTTCCGAAATCGATGGCGATGTTATCGAATTCGGCCGCATCAAGCGTGGTAACCGTGAAATCGTTATCCAATCCAAGACGGGCGATATCAAGAAGTATCTTGTGCCTCTGTCCAAGCAAGTGCTGGTACAGGTAAACGACGTTGTTCGCGCCGGTACGCCGCTGTCTGACGGTGTTATTACACCTTCCGACATTCTGGCCATCAAGGGCCCGACGGCTGTTCAGGAATACATCGTGAACGAAGTGAAGAACGTTTACCGTCTGCAGGATGTTAAGATCAACGACAAGCACTTCGAAGTAATTGTACGTCAGATGATGCGCAAGGTTGAAATTGTGGACGCTGGCGATACCCGCTTCCTGGAGCAGCAAGAAGTTGACAAGAACGAGTTCATGGAAGAAAACGACCGTATCTGGGGCAAGAAGGTGGTTGTGGATGCCGGCGATTCTCAGACGATGAAGCCCGGTATGATTGTCACCGCCCGCAAGCTGCGCGACGAGAACTCCAGCCTGAAGCGCCGTGACCTTCGTCTTGTCGAAGTGCGCGATGCCGTGCCTGCTACCTCTAACCAGATTCTGCAAGGTATTACCCGTGCCGCATTGCAGACTTCGAGCTTTATGTCGGCCGCTTCGTTCCAGGAGACCACCAAGGTGCTCAACGAGGCTGCTATCCAAGGCAAGGTTGACTATCTGGAAGGTATGAAGGAGAACGTTATCACCGGTAACTTGATTCCTGCCGGTACTGGTCAACGTGCTTTCAACAAGTTGATTGTGTCTTCAATGGAAGAACACAATATGATGGAAGCCGCCCGCCAGAGCGATCCTACCATACTCACCGAAGAAGAACAGGAAGAAGTGCAAGAAAACAATTAATGCGATGTTGAGCTAATTTTGCTGCACGATATAGCGGCAGGGCCCGTCCGGAGGACGGGCCCTGTTTTTTGTGCAGATTCTTAGTGCGCGCCGGCGCTGCACAGCGAGTGCTGCACAAAAAAACAGGCCGCGCCCAACGGGCGCGGCCTGCCGCTATTCAAAAGAATTTTATTACATCACACCTTGAGCCATCATAGCTTTGGCAACCTTCATGAAACCGGCCACATTGGCACCCTTCACGTAGTTGACATAACCATCGGCCTCCGTACCATATTTAACGCAAGCGGCGTGGATATCGCCCATAATGCCCTGCAACTTCTTGTCAACTTCTTCGCTGCTCCAGCTGTAACGCATAGAGTTCTGCGACATTTCCAGACCGGAAACCGAAACACCGCCGGCGTTGGCAGCCTTACCGGGAGCATACAGAATCTTGGCCTTGAGGAAAGCTTCAACAGCTTCGGGCGTAGAAGGCATGTTGGCACCTTCGGAAACGGCAATCACACCGTTGGCCAGCAGGGTCTTGGCATCGTCGCCATTCAGTTCGTTCTGGGTGGCGCTGGGCAGTGCGATGGTGCACTTTTCGCCCCAAGGACGGGCACCTGCAACATACTTGCAACCGTATTTTTCGGCATATTCGCGGATACGGCCGCGCTGAACTTGCTTCAAATCGAAGATGAAGTCGAGCTTTTCCTTATCGATGCCATCGGGATCGTAGATGTAACCATCGGAGTCGGACATGGTGACAACCTTACCGCCGAGTTCGATAACCTTCTGGGCCGTGTAAGTGGCAACGTTGCCCGAACCGCTGATGCAGCAGGTCTGACCCTTGAGGTCGGTATAGCCGTATTTGCGTTTGAGCATATTCATCAAGAAATAGATATTGCCGTAACCGGTGGCTTCGGGACGAATCAGCGAGCCGCCGAATTCCAAGCCCTTGCCGGTGAAGGTACCGCTGAATTCGTTGCGCAGTTTCTTGTACATACCGAACATATAGCCGACTTCACGAGCACCTACACCGATATCACCTGCGGGAACGTCGGTATCAGGACCGATATGCTTGTTGAGTTCGAGCATGAAAGCTTGGCAGAAACGCATCACTTCAGCATTAGACTTGCCTCTGGGGCTGAAGTCTGAACCGCCCTTGCCGCCACCCATGGGCAGGGTCGTGAGTGAGTTCTTGAAAGTTTGTTCGAAAGCCAAAAACTTGAGAATGCCCAAGTTTACAGAGGCGTGGAAACGGATACCGCCCTTGTACGGGCCGATAGCGTTGTTATGCTGTACACGGTAGCCCATATTGGTCTGCCATTTGCCCTGGTCGTCCATCCAGGTAACGCGGAAGCTGTATATACGGTCGGGAATGCACAGGCGTTCGATAAGGTTCACTTTATCAAACTCGGGATGCTTGTTGTATTCATCCTCGATGGTGTTCAAAACTTCTTCTACAGCCTGAAGATATTCAGGTTCGTTCGGAAATCTGCGGCGCAAGTTCGCCAAAACTTCACTTGTTTTCATAGGTTGTAATAAATAATAAAAGGATAACCTGTTTTCTTAGAAGCTCTATTTCTAAAACAGCTTCTCGATAACGGGCGCAAAAATAGAAAAAGCAGAAAAACCTCGCAAGAAAAATAATGCATAATATTGAATTATTTTTATAATGCGCTGATAATCAATCAAAATAAATCTCATATCGCCTTGTATAATTATTCAGTCATTCAGCTTTATTAACATGAAAAGCTTTTGAGGATGCCCTTGGTGACGTATATTTGCAGTCGTCCTCACCAGTAAAAAAAGGAATGAAACACGCCATATTTGCCCTCCTGGCCCTGATGATGCTTCTTATGACGGCTTGCCAGCCTGGCAGTGATATAGATTTTGAAACGCTCGACCTGCATGAGGCGCTGCAGAGCGCTCAAGAGCAGGACAAGGTTATCTTTCTATTCGTTTACCAAGACCCCACCAATC
>CAYRHC010000153.1:0-4332 GCA_964423935.1 uncultured Bacteroidales bacterium
TAACTCTCGCAAGAAAAACCGCCAAACAAATTCATCAAAAGATTACCAGAAGCACACACAATCTGAAAATCAAGCATTTGATACTTAATTTCTTGCGTTTCGGACCGTTCAAAACGGCACATAGCCTCTTGTCGCCCCGAAGTATCACGAAGTGATGAAATCTTTAAAATCGTTCCATCAGCATGGACTTGGGCAGAAGACAGGTGAATACTCTGACCACTTATATTTCTGTCTGGACGTTTGTTGTCAAAACGGAGAAGAATAGGGAAATCTATACTATCTGCAAGAATATTGTGCACTTCGCGTACAATAGCTATACCAGAATAGACTTTTTGTAAGGCAGAAAAAATGCCACAAGAAGCACGACAATCAACACACATCCAATTGCGATGATGCCATAACGCAACAGCGATGGAGGAACCTGCCCGACAACACTACGGACTTTCTCACTACGCAAATTATAGTCAGCATCTTGTATACTCCCGTTTCGCATATCAATTACCAAGTTCTAATTGGTTTTTAACCAACGCAAAATATTTACCACGTTTAGCAACTAGTTGTTGATGCGTACCAGTTTCAACTATTCGTCCTTCATCCATTACCACAATCTGGTCAGCATGGCTGACTGTAGAAAGCCGATGCGCTACCACAACCACGGTTTTCCCATTATAAAATTCTGACAATCTTTCAGTTATAACCTTTTCGTTGTTTGCATCAAGCGAATTGGTAGCTTCATCAAGAAACACAAAGGTAGGATTCTTATAAATCACCCTCGCTATTAAAATACGTTGCCGTTGTCCTTGACTAATGGCTTGCCCATCTTGTCCAACTATTGTATTGTATGCCAATGGAAGACTCTCTATGTAGTCAGCAATGTTAGCCACACGCGCCGCGTAGCGAATGCGTTCAATATCCGGTTCATCGTCTGAAACGGCGATGTTTCTGGCAATCGTATCAGAGAATAGGTATCCATCTTGCATTACTGCCCCACATTGACTCCGCCACCAAGCAAGATTACATTCATTAAGATTGTCTTTCCCAATACAAATCCTTCCTCGAAGAGGTTCATAAAAACCCAGCAGAAGCTTGATTAATGTGGTTTTTCCACTTCCACTGGCACCCACAATAGCTGTCACCTTGCCAAATGGAATAGTAAGCTCTATATCAGAAAGAATGTTTTTTTGACTGTGAATATCGTATCGAAAAGACAAATCTTTCATCATAATTGAGTGCGTCCCATCGGGAGCAGCAGAGAATGATTTCTTCGACCGATTTGCATTTTCTTCGTTAGCTTCGTTATGGATTTCATTCATACGTTCCAAGCCGATACGCACATCCTGCCATGAATAGATGAACTGTACCAATTGCTCCACAGGGCTATTGAGTTGCCCAATAATGTACTGTATTGCCAGCATCATACCCAAGGTCATATTACCTTGTATCACCAAGGTTGCAGCCAGAACAGTAATAAGAATGTTTTTGAATTCATTGATGGTAATGCCTCCAACTTGTTGAATCTGCTGCAGATTAAGTGTTTGTATATTGACCTTGAAAAGATCCGCCTGTACATCCTCCCACTCCCAACGTTTACGCTGCTCACATCCCTGCAACTTAATTTCCTGCATACCATTAATCAATTGATATGTCACATTACGATTGCGTCCTGCTTGCTCAAAATACTTATAATCAAGTTGTTTGCGCTTTTTCAGAAAGAGAATAATCCAGACGGCATACAACACTGTTCCCACAAAAAAAACAGAGAAAATGCTCAAGTCGTATATCGCAAGAACGATCCCGAAAACCAGTGCCGTGAAAAAGGAAAAAAGAATGCTGAGACTACTTGTTGTAAGAAAATGTTCAACACGATGATGGTCTTCAATACGTTGCAACAAGTCACCCATAAGCTTCGTATCAAAAAAAGCCATTGGTAGCTTCATTAACTTGATGAAAAAATCAGAAATCAGCGATATATTGATACGGGTAGATATATGGAGTAGAATTTTCGACCTAATGAAATCAATAGCAGTACGACTAAATAAAAGCATCAGCTGAGCAATCAGGACCAGCCAGACAAATCCAATATCCTTTCCTCCTATGCCGACATCAACAATAGCCTGTGTCAAGAATGGGAAAAGGAGCTGAAGCAAAGATCCCATCAACAATCCCAGTATTAACTGAAAGAAAAAACGCTTGTATCTTTTAAAATAACTCCATAGAAAGTTCCAACGGTTATGTGCAGCAAGATTCCCAGTCGTCGATTGCGGGCTAAACCGTTCTGCTGGTTCAAGAAGCAATGCAATACCATTTTCTTCACCGTTATTATTTGAGCTTGCCCAATGCTCGCAAAACTCATTTCGCGTATAAGACAACAAGCCAAGACCAGGATCCGCTACACATACGGCAAAGCTTTTATTTCTACGTTTATTGATTTTGTATACAACCACAAAATGATTTTGATTCCAGTGTACTATGCACGGCAAAGGCTTCTGCTGTTGCAGTGTATCAAAACTCAGACGGCCGCCTAGCGTCTTGAAGCCAATTTCTTCAGCGGCTCGGCTGATACCGAGCATAGATGCTCCATTTTTATCAGGCGGACACAATCGTCTTATCAGGTCTACATCTGCAGGACAGTTCCAGTACGATGCAATCATAGCCAAACAAGCGGCTCCACAATCCATGGAGTCACGCTGTTTTATGAATTTTATCATTTATAGCGTATTCAAACGATATTTTTCTGAGTTTCTTGTTCCCTTTCCAGAATAAGCTTTTGTGTTATGCAGATAATACGTGAATGCAATAAAAACATTTCTGTTATCGGCATCAGCAAGTTTCTCTAAATAGACATTCTTGTGAGCCATAGTCCCGTTTTCGTTAAACGTGTCAAAAATGTCTTCAGCACCGATAGTAACAAACAAAGCTCTGTTAAAAAACGATTTTTGAGCGTAAGCGTTTAGGTACATGGATGCCTTTTCATACGACAATCCCGCATGATACGCTGACCAGCATCTTCCTTGAACGACTATCCGATAATTCTGTGGCAAGTTCAGAACATTGTTCAATCCAATATAATACTGGGGACTATTGTATGTCTTATGGACATTCCCTTCGGCTATTGTCAAAAAGGGCTTTTCAACACCCGCCTCCATCTGCGGACTCCATACGCCAAAGAATGTCGGATTCCACATGGCCGCCAAACTAAACGTCTTATAGCCATCGACATTAGCAAAACTAGACATAGTTACAGGCTTATCCTCATACTGTTCAATGGTGAATACGGTCATATCGCGAAACCATTTATACGATGCCATAAGACTGACAGTAGAATAAGAGGCCATATAACTCACATCACTGATATAAGTATTTCTCAACAAAGGATTTCCAGCTTCATAAGAATACGGAGAATTGTATTGGATATCACCTCGTAACTGATAATACGACGGGCGTTGTATAGATGTACCATAACTCAAAGACATCATAACCTTTTCATCGAACAGAGCGCGCGACAAGCTGAGAGTCGGGAAAAAGCTATTGTCTATTCTACTTTGTTCTTCATTCTTGATATCATTCATGAAATACCGTTGATTCACATACTCGTATCGCAAACCGGCATTAAGATTAAAATCAAGCAAACTCGTTTGATAATCAAGAAAAAGGGCATACAAATCCTGCAAGTTGTCTGTGGTTGTCTTGGGCAAATCTGTTTGCAAATCCATGTTGTCATTTTCGTAGGACGAATTGTTGAAGGTTTTAACGTAATCAGCCCCCAAAGATAAAAGCGATTGACCGATTTGTCGTGACAATTCCAGTTTCACAGCACCCAAACGATATGAGTTTTCGCTGTCGCTATTAACAATACTATGGACACGGCTCATCAGTTCCGTATTGTCATATTTGGCCAAGGTTCCCGTATAACCAAACAAATAGTCGGTATTGAAATCTATATTCCAACCAAGAGCTTTTCCGCTATAAAACAGATTGACATTACTACTACTGCCTTCTGGCTGATATTCAGACAATTGTGTATATTCCGCCGTTTTGTTGTCGTTTGAGAAATTCTCTATCGTACCCGAGATGTCGTAGTGGCTATCCTTCAGAAACGACTGATTGTATCTGGCACCAATCCGGTGATTTTCGGTGATTATGTATTCTGATGCCAAACTAAAGTTGTGTGTTTTGTTGTTTAAGCGCAAGCGATTAGTGGAGTTTGTCAAGTTTTTCGATATGCCATCAATGGATATTGAGGTCTGCTGATCTTGTATGTTTCTGGAATCTTGTAGTGAATAATCAGCCAAAACCACGAAATTATTCTTAGCATACGAAAGACGCGCAAAT
>CAYRHC010000154.1:0-4324 GCA_964423935.1 uncultured Bacteroidales bacterium
CAGCGCATATTCCCGGCGCACAATCTTGGCCACCGGTGTCGACAGGAAACTGCGCACCTGCATGACGCGCACCACGTCCTTATTTTGTATGCGGCGGTAAGCCGCGCCCAAATGGTCTTCGTAGAACTCCTGGGTGCCATCGTGAAAGCAAAGCACGTTGGACAGCGGCATCAGCGGAGTCTTGGA
Organism: uncultured Bacteroidales bacterium; assembly: GCA_964423935.1. Classification (GTDB taxonomy): domain Bacteria; phylum Bacteroidota; class Bacteroidia; order Bacteroidales; family UBA1402; genus UBA1757. Next base: position 187 of record CAYRHC010000154.1, read on the forward strand.
ACTTTCGGCCAGTGCCAGCAGGCTTTCCAAATAGGCCGGACTCACATAATCGTCATCGTCGATAAAGCAGACATAGTCGCCTTGGGCCATCTGCAAGCCCAAGTTGCGGGCATTCGACACGCCGGCCCGGGCCGAATACTGCAAACGCCAGCGGTAAGCCGAGTAAGCGGCGATATATTTTTCAATTTGCGCCTGATAGTCGTCCTTGGGACCGTTCAGAACGATACAAACTTCCCAATCGGCAGCGGGCAAAGTCTGCGCGCGCAAAGCATCCAGACAAGTCCATAGATAGGCTTGCGGACGATAACTGGGGATGATAACCGATATTTTCATAGCTTTACAGAGCTTTTATAGGGCCTTGAATTCGTCTTTCAGATAAAACTTGTCTTCCTGCCAATTGAAAATATAGCTGGATGTATTGACATCGCCTGCCAAGATGGTAGCGGCAAAGGTGAGCAGCATGAACACCAGCATCAAGTAGTAATACTGACGGTCGTTACAGCGGAAATACTCCAGAGCATAGGCCATTACAAAGATAGCTATCTGCGTGCAATAGAGCAGCATACGCATCACGCTCATGCTTTGCACAAAAACAATGCCCAAGACAACGCCCACGAACCAGATGTCGTAGAAAATGGCCACGGGGCTGTCCTTGAAATAGGCCTTGATTTCGTTGCTGTGACAGATAATCATCAGATTGACGGCCATGCGGATGGCAAAGCCAAGACCCAGCGATGTTTGGGTAAAAGTATAATTCTCGAAGGCGGCCGAATCGGCGTAGCCCATCAGCACAATGATATTGAAAAAGACCTTCACCAGCAATTCCAGCACATTCAGCTGCATCAGGCCGAAGGCTAGCACAAAGAGCACTATCTGCGCGATAACGTTGTTGAAGAAAGGCTTGAAGCGGTTCAAGGCAAAGATGGGATAGACCAGCACCAGCACCAAGGCCGATTTATGAAAAATGAAGGCCAGGGCCACCAACAGGTAATAACTCAGCCATTGCCGTTTGTAAATGGCATTGACGGCCAAGGCGAAAAAGCCGACGGCAAAGCATTGGCGCACCAAATTGGCGGTGGGCTGCCAGAAGGCATAGAGCATAAACACCGCCACCACAGGCACATAAAGCTTCGGCTCGTCCTTAAAGACCCTAAAGGCCAAATACACCGGTATAAAGGAAGTGACGGCAAAATAGACGGTGGTGTCGTAGCCCAAATTGCAAAGCAGCGTTATCAGTTGCAGGAAGCCCCATTCGCAGGGACGGTAGAGAATTTTGCCATCGCGAATGGTCTCGAACATGTTCAGATAAATGAAGTAGTCGCGGCCTACGCCGTAACGGTAACCGAACACCACCGCATAGGCCAGTATCGCCAGCACCATCATGCCCCAGCTTCTGGAGCGCGACGCCTGCCAGGCCACAAGCAGCATCAAGGCTGTCAGCATGGAATAGACCGCAAACGACTGTACCAACATCTTACCTTTCGCCAGCTATCAAAGGATACAACATAAAGGCCAAAGGCATGCTAAACTTGAGCAAACGGCCTTCCAGCACGTATTTGCGTTGTCCGCTCTGTAGCATCAAGTCGAAAATATAGCGGTTCTGGCGGAGTTCCTTGAACAAGGTTGCCTTGTCTTGAGGGTTTAATTGAGGAGCGCCGCGCATGATATGGTTCATAGACCTGGATATCAGCTTATAGAGACCTTGCTTGTCGGGCTCGGGAAGGTCTTTGGCAAAATCGCGCAAATGAGCTATCACCACCAGCGTGTCCAGCGCGTTCTTCAGGCGGAACACCGCCGTGGCACTCTCGCGCGCACCACGACGCAAATGGTAGCACCTAACGTCCAGACAAGCGATATGCTTGGCCACATAAGCCGCACGCGGTATAAATTCGCAGTCTTCGTGATAGATGCCGGGGAAGAATCGCAGCTGATGTTCCAGCAGGAAGGCTCGCCGATAAACAGCCCATTGGGGAGCCGTTGGATAAGCGGCGCGACGTATCTGTTCGGGACCGTCAATCTCGCCTTCGAAAATGTAGCGGTATTTTCGGGCATCGATGCGGCCGTCTTCGTAATTGACACAACCGTCGATGTGCAAGATGTCCAGGTATGGGCGCGCGCGCAGCGCGGCAATCATTTGACGCAGGCAGCCCGGCTCTATCCAGTCGTCGGAATCGACCAACCACACGAACTCGCCTTCGGCCTTTTCCAGCCCAAGGTTGCGGGCCACACTCACGCCCTGGTTGGGCTGCGAGAAGACGCGAATCTGCTGAAACTCAGTGGCCAGACGCTCGCAAATGGCCAAACTGCCGTCGGGAGAACCGTCGTTTACCACCACTATTTCGTAGTCATCGGCAGTCACGCCCGCTTGCTCCGCGCAAGAACGCAGACACTGCTCTACAAAGGCTTCCACCTTGTAAACCGGCACCACTATCGACAATATCTTGGTCATCGTCTCCGTTTTAGAACATTATCCAACAATTGTCTGCACAAAGCCTTCTCAGACTTGTTCAGCCCCAGTCCATAGGCCACCAGCGCCACATTGAGCACCGACACTGCCGTTACCGTCAGCAGCCGCAACCATCCTTCCGCCAGCAGGCCGGACAGGACCACAGGAATTGGCAAAGATAATACAAAAACCAGGGAAATGCATAACAATACGTCTTTACTGTAGCGCCAAAAGTCCAGCCCAATCAGTCGGGTCATATAGGCGGGACGCGCAATGGAGCAGACAAAATTGAGTATCGCCTTGATGGCCAAAGCCGTCCAGGCCGGATAGCCCAGTTTCAACATCAAGTACGCCAAAGGAATGTTCAAAATCTTGATACTGGCCACGATAATCTGGTGATTACGGATATTACCCGTGGCATAAGCCGCCATCCACAGCGGGCCGGAATAGGCGTCAATAAGCGAATACAGCAGAATGTACAGCAAAAAGGCCGGCACGCCCGCGGGCACCTCGCCCAGCCACAAATGCAGCACGAAGTCCACGTTCAACATCAAGGGTATCACCATCACCAGCAGCAGATAAAAGGAAATCTTCGACGAGGAAAAGATGAGCTTCATAAAGTAGTCCTTCTCCCCTGCCGCGTACGACTTGACTATCTGCGGGTTAAAGGATTTGGTAAAGCTTTGCAGGAACTGGTTGAGCATATAGTTCACCTGATTGGCCACGCCCAGAGCCGCATTGGCCAGCACTCCCGAAAAGACGTTCACCATAAAGACGATGCTCTGTTCCACGGCCACCACCGCCAGATTAACCAGCATGCTCCAATTGGAATAAGTGATGAACTTCTTGATGGTGGGACGGTTCCAGTACCATTGGTAACGGTATTCCTTAAAGGCGAAACGGCAATACATCATGTACCACAGCAGCATGGCCACGGCCACGGCAAACACCAGAAAGGCGTAAATGATAAGTTTGTCTCCGGCCAACACCAGCAGCAGATAGACAATGGCCAGCTTGAGCACCGCCTCGATTATGCTGGTAAAGGCATAGAAACGCATGCGCTCGTTGACGATAATCACCGAGTCGTAGGGAGTCTTGATTACCCGGGCGCAAAACGACAACACCGAAAAATGGAAAGTGATGCGTGCGGCAAAGAGCCTCGACTCTGGAATCACCAGATAATGGTTGAAGAACCACAGCCCCACTGTTTCACAGATGACAAACACCACCAGGGCCAGGATAACGTGCACATTGATGCTGGTAGAAAAAGTTTTTTGAAGCGAGGCCAAGTCGCCGCGGCCAAGGTCGTAAGCCAAGTAGCGGTAGGTGGCGTTCGACAGGGCTTCGAGCAGGAAGGTGCAGAGCACGACAAAACTGCCGGCCACCTGATAGATGCCAAAGTCTTCCACGCCCAGGGTCTTGAGTATCACGCGCGAAGCGTACAGCCCGACGGCCAGCACCACCAGCATACGGAGAAAAAGATAGACCGTATTCTTGGCAATAAAGGCGCTGCGTTGCGTTGTATTGTTAAGACCCTGAGCTTGAGGCATTAGCGTCCCTTATACATATTCTCGTAATAATTCTGATAGTCACCGCTCGTCACGTTGTCGAGCCAATCCTGGTTCTCCAGATACCACTTGACCGTCTTCTCGATACCTTCCTCAAACTGCAGCGAAGGTTCCCAGCCTAGTT
>CAYRHC010000155.1:0-4314 GCA_964423935.1 uncultured Bacteroidales bacterium
CGCCCGCCGCTACCGTATTGTGGCACGCGAAACCCTTAGGCCAAGCAACACTTCCTCTACCACCGGCCCGGCTTCCCAGTCCAGCTTTAGCCTGCAACAGGTGCGCATCGGCATCGACTTCCACTGGGACCGCCGCCAAGACCAAAGCTTTGCGGGCGAGCTCCATCTGCTGCAAGACGGCCCCCGGGTGCTGGCCATCAACCGCCTGCCCTTGGAAGACTACCTGCTCAGCGTTATCGCTTCCGAAATGAGTGCGCATGCCGGACTGGAGCTGCTCAAGGCCCACGCCGTCATCTCGCGCAGCTGGCTGCTGGCGCAGGGCCTCGGCGGCCCGCGCCAGCAGCCAGCCCCCCAGCACACCGGCTTTTGCGGCTACGACCGTGGCGAAGAACATATCCGCTGGTACGAACGCGACGCCCACCGACTGTTCGATGTTTGCGCCGACGACCATTGTCAACGCTATCAAGGACTGCAACAAGCCTGCACGCCCCAAGTGCGCGAAGCCCTCGCCGCCACCCGAGGTCTGGTACTGGCCTGCCAAGACGAAATTTGCGACGCGCGTTTCTATAAATGCTGCGGCGGCCGCACGGAAAACTTCCAAGCAGCCTGGGCCGACACGCCAAAAACCTACCTGCGCAGCATTGCCGACAACCTCCTAAGCACCGACAATGACCCCGACCTTCGCGACGAAGCCCAGGCCCGCGCCTTTATTTGCAGCCGCCCGGCAGCTTTCTGCAACACCCAAGACAAAGCCGTGCTGCGTCAGGTGCTGAACGACTACGACCAGGAAACCACCGATTTCTACCGCTGGCAAGTGCGCTACAGCGTTGACGAACTGACGGAAATAGTCCGTCAACGCTCCGGTCTGGACTTAGGACGCATCCTGGCCCTACAGCCCGTAGAGCGCAGCGAGTCCGCCCGCCTAGTCAAGCTTAGAATAGTGGGCGAAAAAGGCAGCATCATTGTAGGTAAAGAACTGGAAATCCGCAAGTTTCTGTCGCGCAGTCATCTTTACAGTTCCGCCTTCGTTGTAGACGAAGAGCGTAACTCGGATGGCGAAACAACAGCCTTCGTACTACACGGAGCCGGTTGGGGACACGGCGTAGGCCTCTGCCAGATAGGTGCCGCCATGATGAGCCACCAAGGCTACGGCTACCGCGACATTCTGCAACACTATTATCCCGACACCCGGCTCGAGAAGCTCTATTCATAATTCGAAGCCCCTTTTCTGAAAAATAATCCACCCGCTTTTTGCAGAAGCTTTCCTATCTTTGTCCTGTTATGAAAGATTCTGCTTGGAAATGGGTTCCCAGCCTTTATTTCGCCGAAGGCCTGCCCTACGTAATGGTGATGAGCCTCTCGGTTATCATGTACAAGAACCTGGGACTCAACAATACCCAAATAGCCTTTTACACCAGCTGGCTCTACCTGCCCTGGACCATCAAGTTTCTGTGGAGTCCGCTGGTAGATGTCCTCAAGACCAAACGTTGGTGGATAGTGAGCATGCAGCTGCTTATCGGTGCGGCCATGGCCGGTATCGCCCTGACGCTGCCCGGGCCGCGTTTCCTACAATGGAGCATGGCCTTTTTCTGGCTGATGGCCTTTTCGTCGGCCACGCACGACATTGCCGCCGACGGTTTCTACATGCACGCGCTCGATGGCCGTCAGCAACAGTTCTTTATCGGCATCCGCAATACTTTCTACCGCATTGCCATGATTTGCGGACAGGGCCTGCTGGTGATGCTGGCGGGCTACTTGGAAAAACATCATCTGGATATTGCGGGCCGCATTGCCGATGTGCCCTTCGCCTGGATGTGCTGCTTTTTGCTGGCCGCAGTGCTGTTTTTCGCGCTGGCCATCTACCATAGCCACAGCTTGCCCCACCCCGCCAGCGACCAAGCGCAAAAGCAGGAGCAAAAGCCAATGCAAAAGCAAGCGGAAACGCCACAGCAAAAACAAATGCTGCAAGAACTTGGCAGCACCTTCAAAGAGTTTATCGCCAAGCCGCATATCGTGGCCGCCATCGCCTTTATGCTGTTCTACCGCTTTGCCGAAGCGCAGCTGGTGAAGCTGAGCTCGCCTTTTCTGCTGGACGCGCCCCAGGCCGGAGGCCTGGGGCTCAGCACCGCATCGGTGGGCTTCGCCTACGGTACGCTGGGCGTGGTAGCCCTGCTCGCAGGCGGCGTTGCAGGCGGCATCGTTCTGTCGCGCAGAGGCCTAGAAAAGAGCATGATACCCATGGCACTGGCCCTATGCCTGCCCAATCTGGTGTATCTTTTCCTATCCGTCACGCAATGGCAGAATCCTTGGGGCATCTATGCCTGCGTCAGTCTGGAACAGTTGGGTTACGGCTATGGCTTCACGGCCTACACCGCCTACCTCTTGCACTTCTGCCAAGGCGAACACAAAACGGCCCATTACGCATTCTGCACAGCCATCATGGCCTTGGGCATGATGTTACCAGGCATGTTCGCGGGCAAGTTGCAAAGCCTTTTCGACCAATGGTTTGCGGGCATCATGAGCGGCTATACCGCCTTCTTCGCCTGGATTATGATAGCCTGCATTCCCTGTTTTATCGTGGTAGCCATCGCCAAACGGCAGTTGGCCGCCGAACGTCCACAAGACATATCAACCAAACACAATAATTAAAAATGAAAAAAGCAAGCATCCTGCTCGGAGCACTGCTCCTGCTGTCGGTAGGCACCGCCTTGGCCGACACCGCCCAGCCCCTGCAACTGTATTACGACAGTCCCGCCAAGTACTGGGAAGAAGCCCTGCCCATCGGCAACGGCCGTATTGCCGCCATGGTTTACGGCAATCCTTGGGAAGAAGAAATCCAGTTGAACGAAGAAACGGTGTCGGCCGGCGTTCCGCACCGCAACCACAACCCTATGGGCAAAGATTCGCTCGACCGCATCCGCCAGCTTATTTTCGACGGACATTACGCCGAAGCCCAAGTCTTGGCCGGCAAAGCCATCCTCTCGCAAAAGAGCCACGGCAAGCCCTATCAGACCGTGGGCAGCCTGCGCCTGCATTTCCCGGGTCACGAAGCATACAGCCACTTGAGCCGTATCCTCGATTTGGACCATGCCAAAACCGTCATCACTTACGAGGTGGACGGTGTCAGCTACAAGCGCGAGACATTTGCCTCCTACACCGACCAGCTTATCATTGTCCGCTTGACGGCCAGCAAAGCCGGCATGCTCAATTTCGATATGTGCAGCACCTGTCCCCAGCAAGTGGAAATCAATATTCCCGACAACCGACACATGAGTATGAGCGGCGTTACCAAGCATTCGGGCAAGGGTGAAGAAGAAAACTATGCCGGCGGGCTGCAATTCCGTGCCGATTTTCAGCTCAAGACCAAAGGTGGCAAAAGTATCGCCACCGACAGTTGCATTCAAGTAAGGAAGGCCAACGAAGCCATCATCTATGTGGCCATGGCCAGCAATTTTGTGAACTATCACGACATTTCCGGCGACCCCGTGGCTCGCAACAAGGCCTATATGAAGAATGCCGACAAGCCATACAACAAGGCTTTGGCCGCTCATACTGCCGCTTACCAAAAACAGTTCAAGCGTGTGTCGCTGCATTTGCAGAGCGATGCCCAACATCAGGCCGAGAGCCAGGCACAAGCCCTGAAGCCCACCCAGGTGCGCGTGCAGGAATTCGCCCAGAGCTCCGACCCGCAGCTCATTGAACTTTACTTCCAGTTTGGCCGTTATCTGCTGATGTGCTCGTCGCAGGAAGGTTGCCAGCCCGCCAACCTGCAAGGCAAATGGAACCAGAAGCTCAATCCGGCCTGGTCGTGCCGCTACACTACCAATATCAACACCGAAATGAACTATTGGCCCGCCGAAGTCTGCAACTTGAGCGAATGTCACGAGCCGCTTATCAAGATGGTGGAGGAACTTTCCGAAGCCGGCCAGATGACCGCCCGCGAAATGTACGGTTGCCGCGGCTGGGTGCTGCACCACAACACCGACCTCTGGCGCATGACCGGTGCCGTCGACCGCGCCTATTGCGGCCCTTGGCCCACCTGCAACGCCTGGCTGTGCCAGCATCTGTTCGACCGTTACCTCTATAGCGGCGACCAGGCCTATCTAGCTCAGGTCTATCCCATCATGAAGAGTGCCGCCGAGTTTTTCGTCGATTTTTTGGTAGAAGATCCCAACACGGGCTATATGGTGGTTTGTCCCTCCAACTCGCCCGAGAATGCTCCCCGTCAGTACAAAGGCAAGGCCAACCTCTTTGCCGGCATCACCATGGACAACCAGCTGGTGTTCGACCTTTTCTCCAACTGCATCTATTCGG
>CAYRHC010000156.1:0-4314 GCA_964423935.1 uncultured Bacteroidales bacterium
CAAGTTGAGCTTGGCCGAAGCAGCTTCCAGATTGCCCGAGGTAGAACGCAGCGTAGCACTGTTGCCACCACAGTAAACCGAACCGCCGATATAGGTGGGTTCGGCATCCGACTTACCTGAAAGCGAGATAGTTACGTTCTCGGCATTGGGGCGGTAAGCATTGAGTGCCTGGGCCGAGAGCAACGAAATGTTGCTGGGCAAATTGTCGTAATCGACACCGGGAATCTCGTAAAAAATATCGCTGTATTGGGCATCGTCCTTGAGCTTGATGTTGTCGGTGTAGGCGTAAGAACCGTTGCCGCCGCCGTAAACATCGCCCAGCACACTGCTTTGAATGTTCACCTGCGTGCCGCCGTAGACATTGCCCGAAATATCGTTACCGCCATAAACATTGGTGATGATACCGTCGCTGACCGTCACCGTGGCCGACTGGCTCACATTGGCCATACGGCAACCGCCGTAGACGTTGTAGACGGTCATGTCGGCACTGGCAATCTCGAGCAAGATACCCGTGTGGTAGGTCATATCGCCGGCATTGCCGCCCGAATAAAGGTTCTCGACCGTAGCTTTTTGCAAGTTCCAAGTGGGACGTATGTCCATGGCCACCTTGTTGTTGCCGCCAAACACCCTTTCGAACTGATATTCAGGCACTTCGCCATCGAAGCTATAGCTGCCGTCGGCATTTTGCGAGGCATGGAAACGCAGTTGCGTCTGGTTCTGCAGGTCGATGGTGGTGTTGGCCGTTACCGTGGCCATGTTGCCGCCGCCGAAAATCTGATAGTAGCAACCCGAAGTAAGGTGAATCTCCGCCTGGGCCAGCGTAGGACGCTCCAAACTTCCCGTGTAGAGCGAATCGGCATAGTCGCCGTTGCCGCCGCCAAAGAGGTTCAGCACATAGCAGCGTTTGCCGCCGTCGGCCACAGCCTTGTCAAGGTCGGAAGCGTAAGTGGATTCCACATAGGCCAACTGGCTGATATTGCCGGCAATATCGTTACCGCCGTACACATTGGCCAGCACAAGGTCGCTGCGCAGGTTGGCAGCATCGATGTTCACGTGCGAATAGCCCTCGATATCGGCCATCATGGCACCGCCATACACACTGCCGTTTATCGAACCGCCTCTGAGTACCACGTTGGTTTGGCCCTTGCTGTTGCCCTTTTCGCCACCGCCGTAAATGTTGTTCAAACTACCGCTGTTTACCGTCACCATCGTAGCTGTAGACTGGGCGGCCACGGTAGCGGCATCGAAGTCGGCAGCCGTAGCCACCTGTGCGGCCGGGGTGTTGCCCGTTCCCACAGCGCCGTTACGGCCACCACCATAAACGCTTCCGCCGATGGTAATCTGCGCCCTTGCCGATATCGAAAACGTCAGCAATATCAGCAGCACTGTAGCTTTGATGGATAATCCTTTATGTATAACAGTAAAATAGCGGTTCATATTCAACTGGTATATTATCTCGTTAATTCTTTATAATGGTTACCCCGGGGTTGTCCAAATCGCCGTCCGAGAGCGAATACAAATATGTGGGAGCCACCTTCAGGGTGAGGTTAATCTTGCTGTTCGACATCATGACGTCCGAAGTGAGGGCTTGGCTCAGATTGTTGACGGCCGTCTGGTCGGCACGAATCAGCGTACCCTTCTTGTCGTAGATGTCGTAGGTAGTGGTCATGGTCAGACCTGTCAGTTTGGGCACCAAGTAGCAACTGCCCAGCTCGGCAGCCGTGGTGGTGAGTTGCAGGCCCGGGTCGAAACTGAGCGTAAAATCTTGGCCCTTAGCGTCGGTAACGCTCGACATGAGCGTGATACCCGAAGTGGTAAAAGTTGCAACAGCCTCATAAACAGCATTCTGGCTGCTTATCTTCACTTCCTTTACCACCACTTCGCGGAGGGCGTTGTACTTGCTGTCGATAAGTATCTTCAAGTTGAGAGCTGTCATCAGGTTGTCCATCATAAAGTTCACCTGATGATTGTCGTTGGTGAGCGCGGCCGTATAGCTGCCTTTGGTCAAGGTAAGACCGTTGAGCACCGCGCCGCTCGAAAGCATAATGTTGTACTGGCTGAAGGCCGGCACGTTGCCGATGGTCATACAAGGCAGGCCGGCGCCATTATTGTCCATAGTACTGGTAATGGCGGGGTTGTCGGTAACGAGCGCGAAGAAGCGGTAGGTCCAGCCCGTGGGCGGCATGTACGACAACAGACGCATGCCCGAAATCCATAGTCCGTCCGCAAAGTCGTAGGTGGAAACGCTCTTGATATAGGTATCGGCCGAGTTTTGGATAAAGCCGTAGAGTTTGGAATCGGCCGAGATGTCGGCAGTGGCGTCGAAATCGTGATAGCCGGCATTGACGGCGCGCGTTATCACGCTCTGCGATTGCATTTCGAAAGCACCTATCCCCACAGGCAAACCGGCATCTCCCAAGTCGTCTTGCACCGACTGGCAGGCCGTCAGCAGCAGCATGCAGGCGATGGCCAAAGTCTTACATATATTATATAAGGTATACCTGCTCATTTGCTCGCTCATTTACCAATTATACAAACTGTGGTTTCTGTCTCTTATTATCCAATCTTGTACTTCGCTCACATGCACGTCTACCACCAGACCGCCTTCGAACTTAAGCACGATACGGTAGTGCTTGCCGCTCTCCAGTTTGCTGAGACTTGTAATGAGCTTGTCTTGCGCCTCTTCGCTGGCCACCGCAGCGGCCGGCGCTCCGCGCTTGAAGGTGATGTTCAGGTTAAGACCGCCCGTTGTGCTAAAGGGGAAAGCCAACATTTGGCAGATTAGCGTGGGATTGTTCATGTCACTGCTGAGCACCTCCACTCCACCGTCAGCGGCAGCCTCCTGGTACCAGGAGGCCTGACCCTTGGCGGAGCCAAGGCTCAGCTGCGGCGCTTGCAGCGCCGCAGGGCTGCCGCCAAACACCACCGCCTGTTCATAGCTATTGTCAGTACCCGTCGGCACCATGCGGTCGGCATCGTTCAAGCTGCCCGCCAACACCTTTTCGACGGTAAATTCCGTACCTTCAATTTTGTAAGCCGCAAGGTCTATCAGCGCCAAAATATGGTTGAAGCTAAGGTCTACGCACGAAGCGTAATTCTTCACATAATCCACCCCCGTGGCACGCGACACCTCCGACACCAGATAATCGATACCCGTAGCGGCCGGCTGCCAAGCGGGAATATTGCTGAGCGTTAGCGCGTAATACATATCGCTGCCCGAGTCTTGTCTGGTCATACTAGCCTGAGCCGTAACACCGCCCGTAGAGTTGTGGGGCGCGTAGGCTATATAGTTGTACCACTGTCCCTTACGGGTATCCCAGTAGCGCAGGGGACTGTAGGTCCAAACAGCGGCTTGCAGGGGGTCGGTGTCCTTGTTTTCGTTCTCCACCAACTGATTGTTGAATATCAGCTGGCTACTGGCATCTACAGTATTGTTCATGGCCTTGTAACCGAACACCCCGAAATTGCCCTGACGCTGGAAACCGGCATTGTCTTCTATGAGCCCTGCTTTGGTATTCTCCACCAGCACCGACATGGAAATAAGCCTGTCGGTGTTTTCGCTGTGCCGCTGGCAGGAGGCCAAACCCAGCAGGGCCAAGCCCAACAAACATACCTTATAAATATAAGCCTTGCTCATAGTATTAAACCTGTCGTCTGGTTACATAGTAGCTGGGCAGACAACCAAGCCCACCCAGCCTATATATTGCATCGAAAAGAGTTATTCAATTACTGAACCGTTACATCGTGGTTGCTACCATCGTTGGTAAAACCGGCAACTGATACCACATCAAATTCGATAGGGTCCGGACCTACGATAATGGTGTAGTTGGTGTAAGAGTCGGTACCCCAAGTCTGGGTTGCAGGTACAACACCGCTCACGACGAAATCTTCGGTAGTCTTATTGTCGGTAAGCGTCATGGTGTACTCCACATTGAAGGTAAGACCCGTAGCAGCAGTATTACCCTGGGCAGCCGTGTAAGTAATAACCTGCGGCACCATAATGTACCAGTCGGTAATGTCCTTGGCAGTGTTGGTAGTAGTACCGGAGGCTGCGGGAGTCAGTTCGATAGTCTTATCTGTAGCAGCGCCACTTACCAAAGTGATATCGCCAGCAGCAGCCGTTCCGATATTCCACTCGGAGCATTCAATAGAAGTAGGCGTAGCGGTAGCAGTCTGCACAAATTTGCCGGCGCCATTGTTCCAACCAGTCATAGTGATTTTGTTAACAACAATCTTGGCAAGGTCATCGGTTGTGAGTCCGTCCTGCAATTTCACCTTGAAGGTCAGCTTGGCCATAACGTGGTTGAAAGTGAT
>CAYRHC010000157.1:0-4289 GCA_964423935.1 uncultured Bacteroidales bacterium
TCTTCTGGTTATCAGTCCCGATCAACGGATATACGCAAAAAATCTCACCCCAGCATCGCTGGCGTGGCACTAGACGCGTCGATTCCTTGACTCTACAGCACCGGTGTAAAGCACGTCCCTCTCACACAACTTGGTTTCTTTTCTTATTACCGGGTGTAGTACTTGGCATACCACTGGGCGAAGTGGCGCAGGCCGGTGCGGAGCGGCGTGGCGGGTCGGAAGCCGAAGTCGTTTTCGAGCGGCGTGGTGTCGGCAAAGGTTACAGGTACATCGCCGGGCTGCATGGGGACGAGTTCCTTGTGTGCATTGAAGTCGTAGTCGACGGGAAGCACGCCTGCGCGGACAAGCTCTTGCTGGAGGATATCCACAAAGTCGAGCAGGTTCTCGGGATGGCTGTTGCCGATGTTGTAGACCTTGTAGGGCGGAACGGGCAGGCCGTCGTCGCCGGTCTGTTTCTCGGGTGCATGCTGCATGACGCGGACAACGCCTTCCACAATATCGTCCACGTAGGTGAAGTCGCGCCGGCAGTTGCCATAGTTGAAAATCTTGATGGTGTCGCCTTTGACGAGTTTGTCGGTGAAGCCGAAATAGGCCATGTCGGGGCGGCCGGCGGGGCCGTAGACGGTGAAGAAGCGCAGGCCCGTGGACGGGATGTCGTAGAGTTTGCTGTAGGCGTGGGCCATCAGTTCGTTGCTCTTTTTCGTCGCGGCGTAGAGGCTCACGGGGTTGTCTACCTTGTCGTCGGTGGAGTACGGCACTTTTTTGTTGCTGCCGTAGACGCTGCTCGAGGAGGCGTAGACCAGATGCTCGGTGCCGTGATGGCGGCAGGCTTCCAGGATATTGTAAAAGCCGATAAGGTTGCTCTCGATATAGGCGTCGGGATTGGTGATGCTGTAGCGCACGCCGGCTTGGGCGGCCAGGTTCACCACCACGGCGGGCCGATATTCGCTGAAGATTTTTTCGATGATGTCTTTGTCGGCGATATTGCCTTGGACAAAGGTCCAGTTGCCGCCCAGGGCCTCAATTTCTTGCAGGCGGGCGTATTTTAGCTTGACATCGTAGTAGTCGTTGACCGAGTCGATGCCGATTAGCTTGATGTCTTGATAGTCTTGAAGCAGCCTTTTGACGAGATTGCTTCCGATAAAACCGGCGGCACCGGTCACCAGTATGGTTTTGCCTTGCAGGCTGATATTGTAGGTGAGCATATTATTTCCGTTTTGCTTTTAGTTTTGCTTTTAGTTGGGCGGCGCAATGGTGCAGGCGGCGGTAGTGCGCTTGCCAGCGGGTTTGAAGCCGTTGGCAGAGGCCGGGGCGGAGACAGCGCTCGATAAGGGTGATGATGTCGCGGTGGGCGGTGCGTGTGGCGGGCGCGGCGGCCCCGCCGGGGCCGCAGGCCGCTACGCGGCCGGCCGAGCTGCGCTCGGCCCGCGCCAGCTCCCGGAAGAAGCGGCGCCGTTGCCGATGCGGCTTGACGTTGCTCCACTGGGCCGGATTGTGTACGCGAACGGCTGCGTAACGCAGCTCTTGCGTGAGCAGCCGCGCCGAGCCTTCGGCCGGCGCGGCGTCGCCACCACTCTCGGCGTCCGGGCCTTCGAGCGCCCGCAGCGCGGCTGCGCCGCGCCGGCTGTTCACCAGCAACAAGCTGGTGCCTCTATCGTCGTCGAGGGGCGTAGCGGGCAGTAAGTGCTGTATGCCCCAACAATCGGCCAGCGTGAGGTCGCTTAGGCTGCGTCCGTCTTTGACGCGACAGGCATAGCAGGCGGGCCGCAATGTCAGGTCGCTTAAGAAGGCCCGCATATAGGGATTCTGCATGGCGGGCTGCAACAGCTCGCGTTTCGCGCCTGCGGCCTTAGGCGCGAAACGCAGCTGTAAGGCATAATGTCGCCAGCCCTGGGCCTTGCAGCGGAAGTTCACCGCCTCCAAATGGTCGGTCTCGCCCAGCGAGCGCAGATACAAGTCCCAGACTTTGGGGCTGGGCACACCGTGGCAAACCACATCTACCGCCAGCAAACGCTCGTCATCGCGGCCCAAAAAGCGCCGCAGTGCGGCTATCTGACAGGGAGTTCCCGTGAACAGCACCTGACGGCCAGCCTTCAGAAAGGCTTGGGCATCGCGGAAGGCTGTTCCCGTGCGGGCTTGCACATATTTGCTGCCCATAAAGGCTTCCAGCCCTGATATATCTTCGGCATAGTCCAACAGGACTTGCCAGTTTTCGTCGAATCGTGCGCCGAACACCACCCCACCCCGCGCCAAGGTCTGCCGGGCCAAAAGATAAAACAGCCCGCCCGAAGAGCTGCGCTCGCGCACCGATCGCTCAGTATTGACGGCGGCCAGTACCCGCAAGGGTTCACGCTCGCCCCCGGTATTCAAAAAGGGGCAGACTTTTTCGCAGCGTCCGCAGTGGCTGCAAAGGGCGGTGTCGACCTTGGGATAAAGAAAACCTTCGCTGTCGGCCTGCAGGCTAATACAGGCTTGTGGACAGGCTTGCGCACAAGCCCCGCAACCGCAACAAAGTTCCTTGTTTTCTATCTTTATCATCGTCCCAAGGTCTGCCGAATCTTGCCTGCAAAAAAGCGGCGTTCATCTTTTTCCAGCCCCAGCAAGCAGGCACTCAAGCCCACCGACAGCACACAGCTGCCACCAACGGCCAGAAAACGCAGCCAGCCTTCGTCCATCTGTTGGCGTACCCACAAGGGCAGCAGCACCGCCACCGCCACCGTGGCCAACAAAGGCAAATAAATATGGCGCAGATATTGTCCGAGTTTCACACCGATGAGCGGACGCAACATCAGCATACGGGCCAGCTGGGCCACACATTCCACACAGAAATGGACGATGAACACGCTGTAGGCGGGCGCTCCCAGCCTAAGCACCACATACGAAATGGGCAGTATCGTCAACAGTATGCCGCCCACCACCAGCTGGTATTGCTTTATTTTGCCGGTGGCCTGATTGGCAACCACACAAGGGTTGGCCAGAGTGTATATCATCGAGATGCAGATCATTATCTGCGTGAATATCACAGCGTTGTCGGGAACGGTTCCCAACCATACGCGCAGCAGAAAGCCGGTTTCGAGCAGTATGGGCAGCCCCAGAAAGAACAGCAGCAAGAACGAAAAGCGAGCGCTGCGGAACATCAGGCTGTGCATATCGGCCATATTGCCCAGCGCGTAATTCTTGGTAATCTGCGGGTTCACCGCCATCTGGAAGTTGGTCACGAACTGCTGCACAGCTCCTTGCACCTGCACGGCGATACCACGGGCGGCATTCACCACGGGGCCGAAAAAGATGTTGAGCATCATGTTCAGACCCTGCGTGAACAGCACGGCCGAGAGATTGCCCACGAAACTCCAGCCGGCAAAGCCGAACATCTCGCGGAAAAGACCTCTTTCCACACTGGCCTTACGATAATGGCTCTCGTCGAAACGGCGGTGGCAATACAGAACGTAGACAAAACGCAGCAACACTTGCACACCCAGCAGCAAAAGAGCGTAGACGATAAGTTTGTCCCAAGGCGACAGCTGCAACAGATACACCACGCCCAGCTTGAGCAGCACCTCCAGTATGGAGATATAGGCGAAGGCCGACATTTTCTCGTGCGCGATGATATCGGCGTTGTAGGGTGTCGACATCACATTTACCGCGCAAACCAGTATGGAGCATTGATACACCCACATGGCGGCCGTGGCACGATTCTCGGGTATGACGAGCTTTTCGCTGAGAAACCACAGACCCAGCGTCTCGCCCAGCACCACCATCAGCAAAGCGATGAGGAAATGTATCTGCAAGGCGCTGCTGAAGACGCTGCGTAGCCGCTGCTTGTCGCCCCGCGCCAACTCCACGTTGAGATAACGTTGGGTGGCCGACACCATACTGCCGTTGATAAAGGAGAACATCACGATGACGCCTCCCACCACGTTGTAGATGCCGAAGTCTTCCACACCCAGAGTCTGCAATATCACCCGCGAGGTGTAAAGCGACACCAGCATGGTGAACAGCACCCGGCCGTAAAGCATCAGGGTGTTTCTGGCGATGCGCCGGTGGTTGGTGGCTGTAATCTCTTTATTCATCGGGCAAGCAGGTAGCGTCTACAAAGCGTGCTCCGTCGTCGGGTTTCACCCAAAAAACTTGGAAAGTGCTTTCGTATTCGGGGAACTGCGCCAGATATTTTTCCTTGAGTTCCTTTTCGATGGATGCCTTATAGGCGGGATCCACCAGAGCAATGACGGCACCTTTGAAGCCGGCACCGGAAAAACGTCCGCCGTAGATACCGGGCAGACAGCGGATGA
>CAYRHC010000158.1:0-4285 GCA_964423935.1 uncultured Bacteroidales bacterium
CCACCGCCGCGCTGGCCTTGCTCAACGATCAGGTGAAAAAGGGCGGTGTTATGGCTTCATCGTATGTGGGCGGCCTTAGCGGTGCATTTATTCCAGTGAGCGAAGACCAAGGCATGATAGAGGCCGTGGAGCGCGGCGCTCTCAGCATCGAGAAACTCGAAGCCATGACCTGTGTCTGCTCGGTGGGTCTCGATATGATTGCCATTCCGGGCGATACGCCTGCCAGCAGCATCTCGGGTCTTATCGCCGACGAAGCGGCCATAGGCATGGTGAACCAGAAGACCACGGCTGTGCGCGTCATTCCCGTTATCGGCAAGGGCGTGGGCGAAGTGGTAGAGTTTGGCGGCCTGCTGGGTTACGCGCCCATCATGCAACCGAACCGTTTCGACTGCTCACGCTTCATTGCTCGCAAGGGCCGCATTCCTGCGCCCATTCATTCGTTCAAAAATTAAGAAGCCGTTTTCTACGACCGGGCTGCCAAGGCATCGATAGCCGACTGGATGTAACGCTGATACTTGTCGGGATAGATGTCGGCCACCGTAATAATCATTTCCGTATCGAAGCAATCGCCGAAGTTGGGATCTTCTACCGTACCGAAGGTCTTCATCGTGGGCGAGAGGTTCAGATAGGAATGGATAAGCGGGGGCACCTTGTCGCCCATAGAGGTTACATACGAATTCAGGATGGTGTAGTTGTCGTTCAAGGTTTCGGCATTGAACAGAAGGTCGAGTTCTGCCTTGCGCTCATCGCTCACCTTATAGGCATTGATACCTTTAATAAGGTTTTCCTTGTCGCCACAGAACTTCTCGAGGAAGTAAATCATAGCTTCCAGACAAGGCACAGGGCTGGTATCGAACATGCTCACCTTGCCCATCAGGTATTTGATAGAGGGGTCGTTGGCAATCAGCGCACCAATGCCGTCCCACATGTTGTCGAGGGCATACAGGCTCTTGGTACCCATTTCGCGGCTTTGATACTTGGGCTGCACCCAAGCGCGGGCCATTTCCAAGGCGTGGGGGAAATATTTGTCGCAGAATTCCTGTGTAAAATGGAAGAGTTTGGCCGAGTTGATATAGGGTTGGCCATCGGGACGATATGACGCGTTCTTAAGGCGCGTAAAACGATAGCCGCCGATAATTTCTTCGTGGTCGGGATTCCACAGAACCAGCTGGAAACAGGCTTTGTCTTCGATATCGAAATGGTCGATGTCACAAGCTGTACCGGAGCCACAGTCTACCGAGCGGAAAGAGATTTCACGCAGACGGCCCACTTCGCGCAGCACGTTGGGCGCGTTTTCGTAGTTCACGACATAAAGCTCGTTGTTTTCCTTATTGGTCTTGCTAAGGAAGGTATTTTCGTTCAGCTCCTGCTTGAGCAGTTCCACTGGAATAGGATCGATGATTTTTTCCATTATTGATTTACATATTAGGTTCACAATTGCTGGCCCGTTGCAACTGCACGGTTTGGGTACGTACCAGTTCCACCCATTCCTGGTCGCTTTTCGACTGGTCGAAAGTATCCCAAGGGATAGGTTTGCCAAAAGAGATGGTCAGATGCGAATGACGTTTCTTGAAGAGTTCGTCCACCAGGAATATCATGCCCAAATTGAACTTCAGATGCAACCATTTGCTCAAACGCGAAAGGAAAAAGTAACGTTTGGAATTGTGGCTGCTCATGTGCATAGGTACCACATCGCGGTGATATCGACGGGCCTGGGTGACAAAAGTCTTTTTCCAGGGCATCTCGCGCACGCGACCGTCGACCAGTTTGGCACAGGCGCCGGCGGGATACATCATCACTTGATTATCGGAAGCGAAGGCTTCGTTGAGTTTGGTGGCTGCCTCTTTGCTCTGATGGCCGAAAACGCTCACTGGGATAAAGAACTCCTTGATAGGATGAAAGTTACCCAAGAGGCTGTTTACCGGCACGCGGAACTTCTTGCCAAAGAAACGTTGCAGCACCGAACCCATAATCAAACCTTCCGGACCGCCCATAGGATGGTTGCCCACAAACAAAAGCTTGCGCGAAGGGTCGATGTTCTCGGCACCCTGCAGCGTATAGCTGATGTCCAGAAACTCCAAGGCCCTGTTAAAGAAGCCCAAGCCACTGGGTTGGTCGGTAGTGGCGATAAGGCTGTTTATTTCTTTGAGGTGCAGAACCTTACCAAGCAGTTTTTTGCCCAAGAACGGAACCTTGTGGCTAAGCTTGGGGCCCAGCACATCGTTCAAATCAATCAACTTTCGTTCCATAATATTTCTTTCTGATCGACAAGAAGAATATGATACCCAGAAGCGTCCAGGCACCCAAGCTATACCAGCTGGGCTTGGCCAGGAATCCGGGCATGCCGGGGATAACCAGCAGCGACAAGAAGAAAATCGAGATAAGGCAACCGAGAATGCCCAGCACCATACGTCCGTGATGATGGTTTTTGTATGCCAGTACAGCCGAAGCGGCGGTGGTATAGGCAAAAACGATGGCGGCACCTACCGAGGTCATATCTACAATCCAGCCCAGCACTTCACGGCCGAACCAAGGAGCGATAAGACTGAGGATAAGGATGAATATCAATGCATAATCGGGCACGCCCCTCTTATTCAGATGGCTGAAAGCCGATGGCAAGGCATTTTCTTGAGCCATAGCGTAAAGCAAACGCGAAGTGGCCATATAGAAACCGTTCATACCGGAAAATACGGCGCAGAACATGGCAATACCCAAGACTATCAGACCGAACTTGCCCAGATAGGTAGCTACCACATAACCGGTGGGCCAGTTGTGCTTGGCGGCCAGCAGTTCTTCCCAAGGCATCATCACGGCGGTAATGGTATTCATGGTGATGTAGAGCAAAGCTGCTACAATAACGGAGAATATCAGGATAAAAGTGGCCTTCTTGGGCTTGAAGCTGTATTCTTCGGCAGCTTGCGGTACGCAGTCGAAACCGATATAGGCCCAAGGTGCCATGGCAACGATAGAGAAGATGGCTTTCCATTTGTTAGCGCCTTCGGGGAAAGCGGGACGCAGGTTCTCGAAGTTCACCACGCCCTTGCAGAGGGCCAATGCAGCCAGCAAGACCACCGTTCCCACCAGCGTGAGTGCCACAAAGGTCTGCATCCAGGATGCCTTCTTGATACCCCACAGGTTGACGAGTGCCACCAAGACAAGGAAGAAGAAGGCTGTGAGCAATTCTCCGGTGTACACCGACCAGCCGGCTACCTGATAGAGTTCGCCAAATTGCAAGACGGGGAAAAGATAACGTGAAATAAGACCCAAGGCCGTAGCGTTCAGCGGTATCAAGCTCCAATATGCCAGCGCCATAGACCAGCCGCAGATAAAGGCATTACCTTTGCCGAAAAATGTTTTGGTGTAAATGAATTCGCCGCCGCTCACGGGGTAACGGTGCAGCATGTATCCATAACAGAAAGCCACTACCAGAATTAGCGCAGCGCCTATGAGCATACCTATCACCATGCCCAGCGGGCCGGCTTTCGGCAGGAAAGTGTTACCGGGCAGAACAAAGCATCCCCAACCGATAATGGCACCTACCGCCAAGGCCCATACATCCAAGGGACGCATTTGCCTCCTTAGTTTTCTCTCTTCCATAATTCCTCTATAAAAGTTGCCAAAGGTAGTGAATATTCGCAACTATTCAAGACAAATTGAAGAAAAGTATCAAAGACAGGTTTCCACCAAGCGGGCTTCCGTATCCGCAACTATTTGAATATCAGATGTTAGACAAGCGGGGACCAATACACTTTGACCTTGGTGCAAAGCGATGCTTTTCTCGTTGTTTTCGGCCGCCGGAGTCAGTATATGCAGAATTCCTTGCACAATATTATACACCACAAACGATTCCGCGGCCGATTTGTCGCGACAGACACGGCTACCGGCCGAAAGATGAAGGAACTGGCTCTTGAAATAATGACAGTCGGCAATGGTGGCTTCGCCGTCCGGACGGTCTTCGTAAGCCACGCGAGCATGGCTGTGATAGCGGTAGTCGAGGGCTTCGGCGGCCAAACGGGTGTGCAGCTCACGACGCTTGCCACTGCTATCGGTGCGGTTATAGTCGTACATGCGGTAAGTCAGGTCGGAGCTTTGCTGAATTTCGAGCAGCAGAATACCGCCGCCTATGCTGTGCACCAGCCCCGGCGGAATGAAGAAGACATCGCCCGGTTGCACCTTGAAACGGCGTAACACCTCTTCTATCTTGTCGCGCACCATACGGAAAAGATATTCCACCGTACTGAGGTTGCGCGTAAAGCCGGCCACGAGCGCCGCATAGGGTTCCGCC
>CAYRHC010000159.1:0-4271 GCA_964423935.1 uncultured Bacteroidales bacterium
CCCGACTTGCCCACAAATTGTTGTTGTGCCATGGTCAGCGCTTGGCTTGGAAAAACGACTTGACCAGCGCAGCGCAGTCCTCGCTGAGTACTCCGCCGATAACCTCTGTTTTGGGATGCATGGCCAAAGGAGCCAATACCGTATAGCCGCGCTTGGGGTCGGAGGCTCCGTAAACCACCCTGGCGCACTGGGCCCAGGCAATGGCGCCTGCGCACATGGTGCAGGGTTCTACGGTAACATATAGTGTGCAGTCGGTCAGGTATTTGGCACCAAGCCAAGAGGCAGCAGCCGTGATAGCCTGGATTTCGGCATGCGCCGTAACATCTTGCAGCCGCTCGCAAAGGTTGTGTGCGCGGGCAATGACTCGCTCTTGGCAAACCACCACGGCCCCCACGGGAATTTCTCCCTCATCGTAGGCGTAGCGGGCCTCTTGCAAGGCTAGTTTCATGTAGTCTTCGTGTTTCATGGCGATAATAATCAGAATAGGGTAGGATAATCTTCAACAAAAGTCTTGGAAATCTTGCTGAGCAAAGTGCGGCGGATAAATTCGGAGCGGTTGCTCACATGATAGCGTTTGCAGTAGACGCTCAAAGCATCAAACTCGGGCTCGTTCAGTTGGAAAACAATGCGCTTGTCGCGTTTCTTGCTGAGAATCTTGCGGACATGCTTCTTCTTGCTGCTGTTCTTCTTACTCATGACCTTTTGCTTTTAACGGTTATCAGATTGAGCAGGCAAAGCAGGGTATACCATACGATGCACAGCGCTACGCCCAGCCACGTCAGACGCACTACCAGGGCGATGCAGCCCAAAAGGAAAATATAACGGATAGCGTTGTCCTGAAAACGCAGGTTCTTGAATTTAAGCGAGAACATCGGCAGAGGAGACACCAGCATCCAGCACGAGAACAGGCAGAGCAAGGCCAGACACCAAACAGGTGGCGTATAAACGGCCGCTTCGCTCAGACCGGCAATGCCGAAAGCCCAAAAAATGGCGTTGGCAGGCGTGGCCAGTCCGATAAAAGAAGAAGTCTGTCTCTCATCAAGATTGAATTTGGCCAAACGCAGGGCCGAGAAAGCCGCCATCAACAGTGCGGCCCAGCACCACGGACCGCCTAGCTGCTGCATGTAGTGGAAAGCCACAAGGGTGGGTGCCAGCCCGAAGCTCACCATATCGCAAAGCGAATCGAGCTCTTTGCCCATGGCCGAAACCGCCTTGAGCAGACGTGCGGTGAAACCGTCCAAAAAGTCGAACACGGCCGCCAGTGCAATGCAGCAGGCTGCCAGGGTATAACGGCCTTCCAAGGCAAAAACGACAGCTACGCTGCCCGCCAGCACATTCAGGCAAGTGATGGCATTCGCAAGATGTTTTCTCATTGTCTTCTGAATTTTGCTATTACGTCGGTATTACCTTTTACATGATCGCCCAACTTGCAGCAGATATCCACGCTGTCGAGGGGAAAGTACAAATCGACACGCGAACCGAATTTGATAAAGCCAAGGTGCTCGTTCACAGAACAGCGTCTGCCCGTGTAAGCGTAGGTGACAATGCGTCTTGCCATCGCTCCGGCAATCTGTCTGACCAGCACGTCCTGTCCGTTGATATCGGCTTTGAGCACGATGCTGCTGCGTTCGTTCTCGGTACTCGACTTGGGCAGGAAAGCCGCCTGGTAGCGTCCGTTCTGATGCCGGTAATAAGCCACCCGCCCCTGAAAAGGATACCAGTTGGCGTGAACATCGGTAACCGACATGAAGATAGACAGTTGCAGGCATTGACAGTGCAACACTTCGTTTTCGAAAACCGGCTCAATCACCACAATTTTGCCATCGGCCGGGGCTACGATTTCATACGGGTCGTCCGTGTTGTGCAAGCGTTTGGGATTGCGGAAAAAATTGGCAAAGAAGAACATCAGCACGGCAGAAATGACCAGGGTCGTCACAAAATAGACACCTGTCCAGATGAAACAGGCCAGGTTGATGACGACAAGAACCAGCAGGAAATAGGCGACAAGTTTGCGGCCTTCCTTATGTATACGTATACCGAAAGACTTCTTCAAAATTTATTGTCATTCAAAGACTGACAAAGATAGATAAAACTTGAAATAATAGTATATTTGCCTTCGGCTTTTTAGAAACAGTTAAAGATTTTCCCCTTATGGCGCAAGCTGCTGACATACTGATTATCTATACGGGCGGAACCATCGGCATGATACAGGATGAGACCACCAAATCGCTGGTTCCCTTCGATTTCGACCACTTGATAGACAATGTTCCCAAAGTGAAGAAACTCGATTATAGCATCGATCACCTGCAATTCGATCCGCCCATCGATTCTTCCGACATGAACCCTTCGCACTGGGCGGAAATGGCACGCGCCATCGAGGAGAACTACGATAATTACGATGGCTTTGTCATCTTGCACGGCACCGACACCATGGCTTATACGGCTTCGGCCTTGAGTTTTATGCTGGAAAATCTGCACAAGCCCGTCATCATTACCGGCTCGCAACTGCCCATAGGCGAAGTACGCACCGATGGCGAAGAAAACCTGATTACCGCCTTGCAAGTGGCGGCGGCCAAAGACCTCAAGGGTGAACCCATGGTGCAGGAAGTGGCTATCCTCTTCGAGAACTACCTCTGGCGCGGCAACCGCAGCACCAAGGCCAGTGCCGACAATTTCAACGCCTTCAAAAGCTACAATTACCCCGAACTGGCCCGCATAGGCTTGGGTATCCATTTCAACGAGAAAGCACTTTACCGTATGCCCGGTAAATTGCCCCTGAAGGTACATTATAACATGGATTGCAATGTGGTGTTCCTGACGCTTTTCCCAGGTATCAAGGCTTCTACCATCAAGCATGTGCTGTCCACACCCGACATCAACGCGGTGGTGCTCAAAACCTATGGCGCCGGTAACGCATCGGGCGATGCCCAGGTGCTGGAAGCCTTGCGCGAAGCGATACAGGGCGGGCTGCTGGTGGTGAACGTCACCCAGTGCGTCAACGGCTGGGTGCAGAGCGGACTCTACCAGACGGGCAACAACTTGAGCCGGGTTGGGGTGGTGAGCGGCTACGACATCACCTCCGAAGCGGCCATCACCAAACTGATGTATCTTTTCGGTCAAGGGTTGTCGGTGGCGTCCGTGAAAAAATATCTGGAATGTTCGCTTTGCGGCGAGGTCTCTTTGTAGGAAAAAAGTAACTTTGTCCTCCTGCAACTTCTTAGGATAATATGGAGAATTTCGTACACTTACACGTTCATACTCAATACTCTATACTCGACGGTCAAGCTTCGGTAAAGGGACTGGTAGACAAAGCCATCAAGGATGGTATGCCCGCCATGGCCGTTACCGACCACGGCAATATGTTTGCCATCAAGGAGCTTGTCGATTATGTGGGGAAAAAGAACAAGGCCCGCAAGGAAGAAGGCTTGGAACCTTTCAAGCCCATTATCGGATGTGAGGTGTATGTGGCGCGTCACGGCAAGGAAAACAAACGCAAGGACGTGCGCGAAGACCAGCGCGGCTGGCACCTTATCCTGTTGGCCAAGAACAAGAACGGCTACAAGAACCTGATTAAAATCGTGTCGCGCGCTTGGGTGGACGGCCTCTACTACACGCCCCGTACCGACCACGCCGATTTGGAAAAATATCACGAGGATATCATTTGCTGCTCGGCCTGTTTGGGCGGTGAAGTGCCTTCCTATATACTTCAGGATGAACTGGATAAGGCCGAGGCTTCGGTGCTGTGGTTCAAGAACCTTTTCGGGGATGACTACTACCTGGAAATGCAACGCCATAAGCCCACGGTGCCCAATGCGGCCCAGGACACCTATCCCAAACAGCAAAAAGTGAATGCGGTTTTGATGGAGTTTGCCCGCAAGCACAATATCAAGCTGGTGGCCACCAACGACGTGCATTTTATCAACGAAGACGATGCCGAGGCGCATTATCGTCTTATCTGCGTGAACACCCGTCAGGAAGTGGGCGAGGCTACCAAGATGAGTTATACCAAGCAGGAATGGTTCAAGACACAGGAAGAAATGAACCAAATCTTTGCCGATGTGCCGGAGGCTCTAATCAACACACGCGAGATTGCCGATAAGGTGGAGGTATATTCCATCAACCATGACCCCATTTTGCCCAACTTTCAGATACCCGAAGACTTTGGTACGGAAGAAAGCTATCGCCAGCGCTTTAGCGAGCAGGACCTTTTCGATGAGTTCACCCGCGACGAACACGGCAATGTGGTGCTGAGCCAGGAAAAGGCCGAGGAT
>CAYRHC010000160.1:0-4258 GCA_964423935.1 uncultured Bacteroidales bacterium
GCGTGCTTAATAATAAGGTACTGCTGCGGGGCACTTACGGCAAACAGACAGCCGCAGACCACGAACATCAGTGCAGCCGATAGCCATCCCCATTGTGCACCGAAGAATATGGCCAGCAAAGCTACGGCAGCCAACAACTGAAAACGGAAAGCCACTTTGCCGGCCGGGATGCGTTCGCTAAGTTTGCCGCTGAGCAGATTGCCCAGCACCATGCCAACGCCTGCCACAATCATCAGCACACTCACTTGATAAGCCGTAAAGCCGCCCACTTCTTGAAGCAGAGGCGAAATATAGCTGTACCAGCAGAAGATACCGCCGTTGCAGAAAACCGTTGCCAGGATGATAAGCCATGGGTCGAGATTCTTCAGAAAATGGAACTGCGCCTTGATGCCATGGTCGGGCTCGGGTTCGATATCGGGCATCCAGCGATGGATGCTGTAAAGAGTGGCCGCAGCGCAGAGGGCGGCGATAGCAAAGGCAAGCCGCCACGAAAGGTGCGTGCTCAGGAAAGTGGCTACAGGTACGCCCATCAGGTTGGCGATGGTCATGCCGGCGCACATGAGCGACACTGCCATCGACCCGTGCCCTTCTTTGGCCACCTTGACGGCGATGATGCTGCCCACTCCGAAATAGGCACCGTGAGGCAGACCTTCGATAAAGCGTACGCCCAGCAACATCCAGTACGAAGGCGTTATGCTGGCCAGAATGGCCGAGGCCAGGATGATGCCGGTAAGAAAATACATGATATGCTTGGGCCGGTATTTGTGCATGATAACCAGCGAGAAAGCTCCTATACATACACCGAGTGCGTAGCTCGAGATAAGTTTGCCCGCCATAGGGATGCTCACGCCCAAGTCGGCGGCGACATCGGGCAGAATGCCCATCATCACATATTCAGTCATGCCCAGAGAAAAGGTACCCAGGGCGAGTGCGAAAAGCGTCTTGTTCATTTCAAAAACAGATTCTAAAGTCCGCTAAAAAACGGGCGCAAAAGTAGAGAAAATATTCACTACTTTTGCGCCCGGTTTTTCAAAAACTTTCCAACAATGAACAACAAGGTAAAAGGTTTTGTTTTAGGCATTTTGGCTGCCATATTCTATGGTACCAATCCCCTTGGCACGCTGCAGCTGTACGCCGATGGTTTCAGTTCGGGCATGGTGCTGATTTACCGGTATCTGTTCGCCACCCTAATGTTGGGGGCTGTTATGCTCCTGCGGCGCGAAGGCTTTCGCATCAAATGGGGACATGCCATCCGCATGGCCGTACTCGGAGCCTTCTTTTCGCTCTCATCGATGATGCTTTATCTGAGCTTCCGCTATATGCCGGCAGGCATCGCCAGTACGCTGCTCTTTGTCTATCCCATTATGACTGCCGTGCTGATGGCAGCTCTTTACCATGAGCATATTACTTGGAGTACGACCATCGCCATAGCCTTGGCCTTGAGCGGTGTGGCCATGCTACATCAGGGCGATGGCGGCGGACTCAACACCACCGGTTTCGTGCTGGTAATGCTTTCGTCCTTGCTGTACGCCATGTACATTATAAGTGTGAACCAGCTCAAGATATCGATGTCGCCCACGAAATTCGCTTTCTGGGTGCTGTTCTTCGGCACTATCTATATGGTTATCTTCACCTTGATTACAGGTGCTCCCTTCAAGATGCTGCAGACACCTATGCAGTGGGTGTGGGCCTTGCAAATTGCGCTTATGCCTACCGTCTTGTCGCTGTTTATGATGAACATTTCCATCAAGCTGATAGGCAGTACGCCTGCGTCCATCATGGGTGCACTCGAACCGGTGACGGCAGTGGTGATAGGCGTGCTGGTGTACCACGAAACCTTCACCATACAACTGGCCATCGGCATTGTGCTGATACTCTGCGGTGTGACGGTGATTGTGGCTCGCAAGAAGTGAGCGCTGCGAGCGTAGGCTGGGATTGCGGGCCTGCGGCCCGTAATCCCAGCCTACGACTTGTAAAAAACGAAGAATACGGCCATCACCAGACAGACAAAGGCTGCCAGGTGGTTCCAGTGCAAAGTTTCACCTTTGAAAAGGAAGGTGGTGATAACCGAGAAAACCAGTATCGACACCACTTCCTGTATCACCTTGAGCTGCACCAACGAAAAAGGCCCGCCGGTAATGCGCGAGCCGATGCGGTTGGCGGGAATCATAAAGCTGTACTCGAACAGGGCTACGCCCCAGCTGCACAGGATAATCAGCACCAAGGGCCAGTCGGTGGAGATTTTCAGTTCTTGTAGTTTTAGGTTGCCATACCAGGCAAATGTCATGAACACATTGGAAACCAACAGCATAAGCACTGTGGCTATCATTCTGAATTCCATTTCTAAGTGTTTTTGAAACGGGCGCAAAGGTAATGCTAATCGCGCAAAACAACAACGGCGGGCCGCAGGCCCGCCGTTGTCTTATCAAAAGAGTTTCCGAAAAATTATCTTACCACAAATTTCTTGCCGCCTTGGATGTAGATACCGGGCTTGTCGGCAGCCTTAACCTTCTGACCCAGCAAGTTGTAGATAGGAGCATCTACAGCGTTGGCCTCAACTTGGGCAATGCCGTCCTTGGTGCCCCAAGCAAAATACAATTTACCCGCCTTGTCGCTGGTGCTGGTGCTTGTGATGTAGTCGAAGCAGTAAACGTAGAGTTCACCCCCTTCTTGGGCGCCTTCGAATTTGGACAGACCCGTGGTGGTTTCAAGCCATACCATTTGGTTGCCATCGTAGATGTTGTAAAAATAGGCACCTGCATATCCTTCATACTGTTGGCCGTTGGCAATGCCGATAGAGTCGCCGTAAACTTTGAAACGCATTTCTCCGGGGTCGGTGCCGGTTTCGAATTTCAGCGCATATTCATACTTGTCGCTGCCGGTGTACTTGCCAAGGGTGGTCTTGGCCGAACGGTACATAGTTTCGTCGTTGTAGAAGCACAAGGTGCCTTCTACCGACCATTCAAGCGTGGCTGCAACGGGCTTGGTGAGTACGACTTTTGCACTCCATAAATAGCCGGTGTTATCGTACCAAGCCTGCAGGTTGTCGAAAGTGATGACACCTTCGTCGGTGAACTTGCCAACGATATTGCCCGTAGTGCTGGTGGTATCGGCCAAGGTGAACCAAGAATTGAACGTGGTCAAAGGAGCGGCGGTAAGGGTCTTGGCTGTGAAGTCTACCGTAGCGGTGATGCTGGATTTGTAGCCCAGCAGGTTGCTGATGGTAACGGAGGTCTCGGAAGCCTTTTCGATGGTAACGCTATAGCTACCGGAGAAAGCTTCCCACGAAGCATAGTTGAACCACTGCCATCCGGAAATGGTCGGTTCGTAAGTGCCGGCCAGGTCGTCAACGGTGGTTATGGCAGCATTGGCAAACAAACCGAACAAAGCGGCCATAAGAGTAAGCGTAAACTTTTTCATAAGCAGTTAATTTAAAAGTGGATAATCATTATCATTAGGAAGTGCTTCTATGATGTCCGGCTATTTCCAGACACCATAGAAATAAGCCTCGGTAGATACATTGTCATCGGTAGAGCAAAAACACCAAAAGTAGAGATATTTTTCCTTAAAGCTGATGTAGCTCCAGGCACCCATATAGCCGGCAAAGGTCGAAATGCCTACGCTACTGCCTTCGATGCTCCAAGCATAGCTGCCTTCCTCGAAGGAGTAGATGTAGTCGAACCCGTTGCTGTCGTGATAAACCTGGTCGGGGTCCCAAGCGAAAGATCCTTCGTAATTCTCAAGATGTTCGGCATCGAAAGTGCCGCTGAGCGAAAACTCCTGATTATTGCCCGAGCCCATAAAGTTCTCGAAATAGAAACGGTTTTCGTTCTTGTAACGGTAAAGATCGGAATAGAGCGTGGGTAGCTTGCAGGTGGTCGAATTGGGGAAGTAGAAGCCTACGCTGTCCAAGACCATCTTCCAAGGATTGCCTTTGAATATCGTGCCGCTGAAAATGGGCGAACCTGCGGCGTAAGCACTGATTTGCGCCGAGTCGATAGCCAGCTCGTAGTGGTAAGTGTGGTCGAGAATCAAGCCGTCGGCAATCTTGATGAGAAGGCTGTCTTGATACGAACCTTGCGCAAAATGCACAGAAGCGGGTATGCTGATGAGCGAAGTCTCGCAGCGAAGCACCCGGATGGGCACTGTCACTTCGGCCGAGGCGTCGACGCGGTTTACCAGCAACACAAGGCTGTCGGCCCCTTCTCCCTCGATGGTGTAATCGGTAACATTGCTTTTGTCGAAGAAGGCTCCCACA
>CAYRHC010000161.1:0-4230 GCA_964423935.1 uncultured Bacteroidales bacterium
CCTTGCTGCGGTATTCGTCCACAATCTTCTGGGCCTCTTCCACTTCGGCTTCGTTGTGGAAATCCATCTCCAGATGTACGCCCTCTATGCCGATGGCATCGAGCAGCGGACGCAGTTCGTCCACAGTTACCCAGCAGGCCATCAGGCTCTTGCCGGCGGCCAGAATCTGTTTGTATAAGGTGTACCATTTGGGTGAGCCACCCTGAGGTTCTCCCACGCCGGGCGTCCATTGAATGGCTTTCAGTTCGTCAATTTCGAGCAGCGCCGGCAAGTGCCTGATGGCCCCAACGCCGTCCAGGTGATAGAGCGAGTAGGGAATCTTCTGGCATTGTTGGCGGATATAAGGCTGCACAAAACGGCGAAAGTCCTCTTCGCTTATCATGGTGGAAATGTCGCACTGGAATTTGCTCATCTTGCCGGGAGCCCAAGCCGAAAAGTAGCAGAAAGCCATCTCGTCGCCTTCGCGGATAATATCATAAAGCTCGTCGAACACCTTGAAATAGATGTCGTTGATCTCTTGCAGTTGTTTTTCCACCACATCGCCTTGCGTCAGCAGGTCGATAAGCACGTTGTCGGTGCCCTTGAGTGCGGCCAGGATGTCCAGTCCCTCCATCAAGTCGGGCATGCCCACGTAGTAATGACCTTGAGCCTTGTCTTTGCAGGCACGCAGCAAGTCCTTGTGCAGTTTCCAAGCCTGGTTGTCGGGATGAAAAACGATGTCTTCCTTGAAATCGGGGTCTGGATGTATCCAAATGGTATCTTCACCGCCTTCCAGCCGGCCGCCCAGGATGGCTGCCAAAGAACCCGGACCCAGTTGCGTGTTGGCTACGGGCAAGATATCGGCCTTAAGGCAACTGTGGGCCACATACCAGTCGAGGTACTGGGCGCGCCATTCGGGGTCGAACCATTTTTGGTTCAGGTCTTTTGCGGGAGCGGGAGCCGGCACATCGGCATGAGGCTGAACGCCGTTCTGAAAATGTTCCCACATATTCAGCACCAAACCTTTGTGGTTCCACCAGTCGAGGTAGTGCTGTTTGGTTTCTTCAAGATTGTCTTTCCAAGTCTTCATTTGAGATTGATACGAGCTTTTTGTGAAAAATGTAGCTACAAAGATACATCAAATCGGGGGCAATCATGCGACGTGAATCGAGTAAAATGTGTAAGTTTGCGGAAATTTTTGGCAATGGCAGACATACAGGAAAACGGTTTGGTTCTCAGAACCGAAAACTTGGTAAAGCGTTATCACAAGCGCACGGTGGTAGACCATGTGTCCATCGAATTGCATCAAGGCGAAATTGTAGGTTTGTTAGGCCCGAACGGTGCCGGCAAAACCACCACTTTTTACATGACCACCGGCTTGGTGGTGCCCAACGAAGGACGCATTTTCCTGGGCCAGACCGACATTACCGGCTATCCTGTGTACAAACGCGCTCAAGCGGGCATCGGCTATTTGGCGCAGGAAGCTTCGGTATTCCGCAAGATGACGGTCGAAGACAATATCCTTTCGGTGCTGCAGATGACCAAAATGACCCCCGACGAACAGCACGAAAAGATGGAGAATCTAATTTCGGAATTCCACCTGAACAAAGTCCGCAAGAATCTGGGTGACCGTCTGTCGGGAGGTGAGCGTCGCCGTACCGAAATTGCGCGCTGTCTGGCCATCAATCCCAAGTTCATTATGCTAGACGAACCCTTTGCTGGTGTCGACCCCATTGCCGTAGACGATATCCAGTCTATCGTGGCCGGTTTGGTCAAGAAGAACATCGGTATCCTCATCACCGACCACAATGTACGCGAAACCCTGTCCATTACAGACAGGGCCTATATGCTGTTCGAAGGTAAGATACGTTTTCAGGGGACGCCCGAAGAACTGGCCGCCAACGATGTGGTGCGCCGCAACTATCTGGGAGTCAACTTTGAACTGAGTCGTAAGCGTGCCGTAGAGGTGGATGCCGATGGCAATCGCCTGCGTC
This sequence comes from uncultured Bacteroidales bacterium, assembly GCA_964423935.1. Classification (GTDB taxonomy): domain Bacteria; phylum Bacteroidota; class Bacteroidia; order Bacteroidales; family UBA1402; genus UBA1757. Next base: position 1,974 of record CAYRHC010000161.1, read on the forward strand.
GCGCCGAAGACTAAACGCGCCGACGGAGCCCCGCTCCGCTAAACGAACGTGTCGCCGAACTTTATCTCGGCATCCTGCACGAACTGGCGGATTTCCTGTTCGTTATCCTTTTTGCATATCATCAGGACATTGCCCGACGAGGCGATGATGTAACCATCCATACCGTGAACCACGGCCAGGCGACCTTCGGGCAGGGTGATGATATTGTCGTGACTGTCGTAGCACATGGCCTGACCCGTCAGGATGGCGTTGCCGTTGCCATCGTGCTCGCACAGCTCTTGCAGCGAACCCCAAGTGCCCAGGTCGGACCAGCCGAAATCGCCCATCTCCACAAAAACATTGTCGGCTTTCTCAATAACACCGTAGTCGATGGAAATATTTGGGAAAGAGGGGAAGTTCTCGTCGATAAAAGCCTTTTCGGCTGCGGTACCAAAGATGCCCTTGCCGGCCGTATTGAATACCTGCGCTATTTCGGGCAGGAACTCATCGAACGCCTTGATGATGCTGTTGACGTTCCAGATGAAAATGCCGGAGTTCCAGTAAAAGTCGCCGCTCTCCAGAAAAACCTTGGCCAGTTCCAGATTGGGCTTTTCGGTAAAGGCCTTCACTTTGGTAAAACCGTCTACTTGTTGGTGATTTACCTGAATGTAGCCGTAGCCCGTTTCGGGACGGTTGGGCTTGATACCGATAGTAACCAGCGCGTCGTGGCGGGCAACGAAATCGAGTGCCTTGCGCAGCGTGGAGAGAAAATCTTCTTCCTTGAGAATCAGATGGTCGGAGGGAGCTACCACGATGTAGGCTTCGGGGTCGATGGCGCGGATATGGTGCGAGGCGAAAGCGATGCAGGGGGCGGTATTGCGTCGGCAGGGTTCCAAGAGTATCTGTTCGGGCTTGAGTTCGGGCAGTTGTTCCAGGGTAAGGTCGTTGTACAAGCGGTTGGTTACCACAAAGATGTGTTCTGCAGGGACAACCTTCTTGATGCGGTCGAAAGTCTGCTGTATCAGTGAACGCCCGGTGCCGAAGAAATCGAGAAACTGTTTGGGTCGGCTGCTGCGGCTGGCGGGCCAGAAACGGCTGCCGATGCCACCGCTCATAATAACGCAATACTGGTGGTTCATAACGTTGGAATTGGTTCGCTAAGATATAAAAACAATCGGAGAACCTCCATCAGCCAAGGCAATTATTTTACTTGTTTTCCTTATTTTCTTTGCTGTCCTTGCGAGGCTCGTCCCACAAGGCATTGGTGATGCTTTTCAACTCTTTCTCCAGACGTTCCTGTTCGGCCGCAATCTCTTCGGGCGTATGGCAATAGCTCATCACGTTCTGGTTCTGGAGGTTGTACACCTTATAAATATCGCCTTGATACTGATGACGCGCAAAATAGTCGTACACGCTCATGGTGGCGGCGGCATTGTATTTTCCGGTGCTGAGGCTGTGTTCCTTGAGCAGCGGGGCCACCTCATCGAAAGCGACCCAGAACAGCGGGTAACGGCGCATCTCGCCCGTTTCGTCTTCGCGCACCAGCACGGGGCAGAAGCTTACCACTTTGCGCTTGATGCTCGAAGTCTGGGCATCAAGATAGTAGATTTCCTTCAGATAATAGAGCTTCACTTCCTGGCTGGGAATATCGGCCGTTTCCACCTTGTAGACGGTGTCTTGCGGACTCTTGGGGTCAGGACCCTGTTCGTAGGGAATCCAGAAACGGTCGAGCAGTTCGTTCACCTTCACCTTGTATTCATCGGTGAACACCTCTTTGCCGTCGATGTAGTCGTAGACCTTGAGTTTGGCTTGCGACACCTGGTCGAAGACCAACGAGAAAAGGTTCATGCGCTGGCCGTCGGGTTGGGGCGGATAGTAGAGAGGAGCGTTAGCGTCTTTGGTCAAATCGAGTATACGGTAAACGTCACGTTGCCAAGCACCCGGCTGGGCCGAGAGCATGCTTGTGGCCATCAAGGCGAGGCAGGCAAGAATGGCGGTAACTTGTTTTTTCATATGCACTGTTTTAACGGAATTTCCAATTTAGTTGATGATGATTTCCATAGGCGAGAGCGTTTGCTCAATCTTGTCCGGCCCCACCACCTTGATACGCGAGATGAAGAAGCGTTTGCCGCGGCCCAAGGCTCGGATCTGCGACTTCTGGCGCTGAGAGAAATTGGCCCCCTGCGACACTTCCACATTGGTGTTGCCCATAGAGTCGTAGATGAGCGTTTCGAACGAAAGCACCGTGAAGGGAACATCCAGCAGATCGTCGTCCAAG
>CAYRHC010000162.1:0-4163 GCA_964423935.1 uncultured Bacteroidales bacterium
AACTCCAAAGCTACGAGGCGCTGGGCCCAGTTTACGTCACCACCGAAGACGGTTCCATGGGCGAGCGAGGCTTTGTGACCCAGCACACGGTGTTGCAGCAACAGCCCGACATAATTTACTGTTGTGGCCCCAAGCCCATGATGCAGGCTGTTGCCCGTTATGCCCAAGAACATCAGGTAAATTGCGAAGTATCGCTCGAAAATACCATGGCCTGCGGTTTGGGAGCCTGCCTTTGCTGCGTGGAAGACACCGTCGAAGGACATAAATGTGTTTGTCAAGAAGGTCCCGTGTTCAATTTAAATCAGCTGAAATGGTAGATACTAAGGTAACATTGAAGGGCTTGAGCCTGCGAAATCCCGTGCTGACCGCCTCCGGCACTTTTGGCTACGGTGAGGAATTTGCCGACTTTGTCGATTTTTCCAAGCTGGGCGGCATTATCGTCAAGGGAACCACTTTGCATCACCGCGAGGGCAATCCCTATCCGCGTATGGCAGAGACCCCTTCGGGCATGCTCAATGCCGTTGGCCTGCAGAACAAGGGCGTTGCTTATTTTGCCGAGCATATCTATCCCCGCATTGCCCATTTGGATACCAATGTGCTGGTGAATGTGTCGGGGTCTTCTGTAGAAGATTATGTGGCTTGTGCGCAGGCCGTACAGGCTTTGGACAAGATTCCCGCCATCGAACTCAATGTTTCTTGTCCCAACGTCAAGCAGGGCGGCATGGCCTTCGGCGTCAGTACGGAAGGTATCGCAAAGGTGGTGGGAGCCGTGCGCAAGGTCTATCACAAGCACCTGATGGTGAAACTTTCGCCCAACGTAACCAATATTGCCGATATAGCCATGGCTGCCGAAGCCGCCGGTGCCGATTCGGTATCGCTCATCAACACGCTCTTGGGCATGGCCATCGATATAGAAAAGCGTCGTCCCAAGCTGTCGACGGTGACGGGCGGGCTTTCGGGTGCCTGCGTGAAACCCGTAGCTGTGCGCATGGTTTGGCAAGTGGCCAAGGCAGTGAAGATTCCCGTTATCGGTTTGGGCGGCATTTCTTCGGCCGAAGATGCCATCGAGTTCCTGCTGGCCGGTGCTTCTGCCATAGAAATAGGCACGGCCAACTTTATCGACCCCACTGTGAGTCAGAAAGTTGCGGCTGGTATCGAAGCGTATTGCGAGCGTCATCGCATAGCCTCGGTGCACGAACTGACCTCGGCTCTTATTCTCGACTAAGAACTTGTAAATGATTGATAATTAGTACAATATTGTTTTGAATATGAAAAAGATTTGTGGTGTTTTGTTGGCCATGATGGCCTTGCTGAGTTTGTCAACCGCTTGTACCAAGGAAGAAGAATTTGCGCAAGAAGATTTGGTGGGTGTTTGGGAAAACGATGACAATGCCGGTGAATTCTGGCGTTACCGTTCCGACCTGACCGGCTGCACTTGGGACGAAGGCGAAGACGTGCAGGAAAGCGAAGCCCAGAAGTTCACATGGACGCTGGAGACCAATGTGTTGACCCAGATTCATATTATCGAAATCAGCGGTTCGGGCATCCCCAAAGTTTACACAGTGACGGAGCTTACCTCCAGTTCGCTGGTATACGAAGACTCCTTCGGTAAAGCCTATTATTTCACCAGGGTAGAGTAGTTCTGCCTGCTGTCATTGCCCCTTGTTTCCGCGATGAAAAGAATCCTTAAACCGGTCCTTATCACACTGCTTTCCTTACTGGTGCTGGTGGTATTGCTGCTGACGGCAGCTTGCGTGACGCTGTTCAAAACCCAACTGCTCTCCAATCTGGTAAACGAAAAAGCCGGCGAGTATCTTACTTGCGAGTATCATATTGGTAAGATTGAGCCGACGTTGTTCAAGACTTTTCCGCGTTTTTCCCTGCAGATAGAAGATCTTTTCCTGCAGGATGAAATGGCTGAAGTTTCGGGCAATGACACGCTGCTGTATGTTGGCGAGGTGCTGGCCAGTGTCGATGTGATGAGTCTGCTTAAGCAACAGGAGCTGAAAGTGGACGAACTGCGGCTACAACATCTGTTGGCCAATGTCTATGTAGACGAAAACGACTCGGCCAATTACCAAGTTTTTGCTTTTTCTAGCGACACTGTGAGCGAAGAAGACGACACGACTTCTTTTTCGCTTCCATTCGCACTGATGGAACTTGATAAGGTCTCCTTCAAAGACTTGAATATCAGTTATATCGACAAAAGTTCTCAAATGGCAGCTTCCTTGAGCCAGTGGAACCTTCAAGCCAAGCTGAAAATGGCCGGAACACGGTTATCTGCCCAAATCGACACTCGGAGCGAGGCCCTTTCCTTTGCCATGGGCGATACTTTGTTGGTGGACGCGCAGCCCATCAGTGCTGAATTGCCGCTGGAGGTCGAGCTCTCAGACTTGAGTCTGGACACCCGGGGGTTGATACTCACGCTGGGCCAGATTGCGCTCACGGCCAAGGGACAGGTGGCTATGGACCAGGCCGCTGATGCTATCCGCTGCGATTTGCATTTGCAGTTGGGTCAAGACCAGGAACCTATCGCCAACTATCTGGCGCTGGTGCCGACGGCCTACCAATCCTTGCTTGAGGAAATAAGTATCGATGGTCGCTTGGGCCTGCAAGCGCAGGTGCAGGGCTGTTATACCACCGACAGCATGCCGCTGGTCGATTGCGACCTGCGGCTGTACGACACCAATCTGAGCTATACCGGTCTGCCACCGGTGCAAGACATCCAAACGGATATTCATGCGCATCTCGACTTGAACGATGAGAGGGGTAGCTACGCCCAACTGAATCAGCTTTCTCTGAAAGCCAACCGCAGCGGTTTACAGGCCAAGGCTAGGGTAGACGAGCTCTTGAGCGACAATATGAAAGTAAAGGCCCAGGCCTCCTTAGATGCTCCTTTGGAAGCATGGCAAGGCTTCCTTCCCGACAGCCTCGAAGTGCAGGGCAATATCAAGGCCGATGCAACGCTGGCATTGTCCATGAAGGATTTGGATAATACGGTCAACTTGAGTCGCATTGCCTTGCAGGCTCAACTCGATTACGACAAGCTGAAGGTAGCGATGGGTGATATGCAGGCTGTTTCCGACCAAGGTGGTTGCCATCTGGCCCTGCGTCCCGGCCAACCCGACATGCCCATCCTGCTGCAACTACAACAGATACAAGGCCTTCAGCTGCAGACCGACTCTATGCAGGCCGCCTTGGAAAACTTGAACGTGCAGCTGCAACTCTCTGATGTCTTGGCCGACAGCAAACACATCAAGGCCGAACTTGCCCTCGATTTTGCCCAGGCCGATCTGCAACCCTCTCAAGATTTGCAAGTGAACACCGAAGCTTTCCGCCTGAAGGCCAGCGTGGCTCAAGATGCCCAATACGACAATCTGCTCTACAGTCTGAATCCAACCTACGATATTTATCTGCAAGAAGCCCGCATCAACACTGGTCTGATTCCCGAAGGTATCCTAGTTTCCGATGTGCAGTCTACCTGTGCCGACGATATTTGGGACATTCAGCATAGCTCTGTGGTGCTGGGCAATTCCGACTTTCATCTTTCGGGCCATGCCCGCGACATCATCGCCTATTTCCGGGATGATTCTCTCTTGAGGGCCGATTTGAACTTTGTCTCCGACCAATGCGATGTAAACCGATTGATGGAGCTGGTTTCCGGCATGGGTAACGATGAGACGGAAGAAGACGAGTCCGGCGAAGCTGAAACTGTTGCCGTCGAAACGGAAGTTGTCGATACGCTGGCAGAAGAAGCCTCACCCTTTATCGTGCCGAAAGGTGTGGACGTGCTGCTGCATACCCATATCAAGAAAGCGCTTACCGGCAAACAGGTGGCTACCGACTTGACGGGCGACCTGTATGTGCGTGACGGTGTGATGATACTCAAGGAAATCGGTTTCGTGTGCGAAGCTGCCAAGCTTCAGCTGACGGCCATGTACCGCAGTCCACGTCCCAACCATCTTTACCTGGGCCTCGACTGCCACATGGTGGACATCCAGATAGACGAACTTATTCAGATGGCTCCGCAGATTGATTCTGTCATGCCGATGCTGGCCACGTTCAAAGGGGCTGCTGAATGGCATTTGGCCGCCGAAACCTATCTGGATGCGCATTACAATCTGAAGAAATCGACCTTGCGCGGTGCCACCTCCATCAAAGGT
>CAYRHC010000163.1:0-4153 GCA_964423935.1 uncultured Bacteroidales bacterium
CTGTCAGCCTGATCAACGATTTCAAGCAGTACTTCCTTTCGCACGGTGAGCCGGTAGGCGAAAATCCTTCGCCCGGCAACAAGGCCGGCGGTATTTCCACGCTCGAAGAAAAGGCTTTGGGCTGCACCCAGAAATGCGGCAAGTCTATCGTGCGTGATGTGTTGCGTTATGGCGACCGTATCCAACGCAACGGCCTGAACTTGCTGGAAGCTCCTGGCAACGACCTGGTGGCCGCAACGGCTTTGGCTGCCGCAGGATGTCAGATAGTGCTCTTCACCACGGGTCGCGGCACGCCTTTCGGTACCTTCGTCCCCACCATGAAGGTGGCAACCAACTCCACTTTGGCCAAAAACAAACCCACCTGGATTGATTTCAATGCCGGCGTGTTGGTGGAAGATGAGGCCATGGACAGCGTGCACGCACGTTTTGTCGACTACTTGCTCCGGGTGGCTTCGGGCGAACAAGTGAACAACGAAAAGAAATCGTATCGCGAAATTGCCATTTTCAAAACGGGTGTAACCTTATAATAGAATGAAACCTACGTCCCTTGCTCTGGCAGCCTGCCTGATGCTGGCCTCCTGCCTTGTATGGACTGCTTGTCAGCCCCAAGATCCTGAAACACTGGTACCTACTGTTGATGAAGTGGGAGCGAAGTGCCTGCCCTCAACCATTGCGCCAATCAAGGCTCCTTTTGATATGCCCCAGCTGCAGGCGCCGGTCTTTCCCGAGCGCAGCATCAATCTGGGCGAATTGGGCCTGGATACCGCGCATTTGGTAACCGCGCAGATTCAGGAGGCGATAGACCGACTGTCGGAGCAAGGTGGCGGCACATTGATAGTGCCTGCTGGCATTTGGAAAAGCGGACGTATCCAGCTTAAAAGCAATGTCAACCTGCATTTGCAGGAAGGTGCCGAGATTCGTTTCAGCGGCGATATCAAAGACTATCTGCCGGCCGTCTTTACGCGCTGCGAGGGTGTGGAAGTGTATTCGATGGGCGCCTGCATTTATGCCTATGGCCAGCGCAACATTGCCATTACGGGCAAGGGTAAGTTGGTGGGCCCCGAGCGCGACTGTGAGATTCTGCGCAGCGAGTGCCGTGGCAACGTTATAGAGAAGCTTATCGACCCCAATTCGCCGGTGGAGAGCCGCGTGTACGACAATCAACAAGGACAGGGCGTTTTCCTGCCCACTTTCGTGTCGCCAACGGCCTGTAGTCAGGTGTTTATCGAGGGTATTACCTTGGAGCGCACACCTATGTGGAATGTGGTGCCCGTTTATTGCGACAGTGTGATTATCCGCGGCATTACGGTACATTCGGTGGGTATCCCGCGCGGCGATGGCATCGATATTGAATCTTCCCGCAACGTGCTAATCGAGTACTGCACCCTGAGCTGTGGCGACGACTGCTTTACCATGAAGGCCGGTCGCGCCGAGGACGGATTGCGTGTGAACCGCCCCACCGAGAACGTGGTGGTGCGCTATTGTCTGGCGCAACGCGGTCATGGCGGCATTACCTGCGGCAGCGAAACCGCCGGTGTTATCCGCAACCTCTACCTGCACGACTGTGTCTTTGACGGCACCGGTACGGGTATCCGTTTCAAGACGCGCCGCAACCGAGGCGGCGGTGGCGAGAATATCACCTACGAGCGGGTGCGCATGGACCTGACGGGCGATGCCTTCACTTGGGACATGTTGGGCAGCAAAGCCTACGTGGGCGAACTGGCCCAGCGCCTGCCGGCGCGCGACCTTACGCCGCTGACACCTTTCTATCGCCATATTACGGCTAAAGACATCTACGTGGACAGCTGCAAGTACTTCCTGCGCGTCAAGGGTATTCCCGAAAGCCCGCTGCAAGACCTGCGTTTGGACAATGTGCGCGTGCGTCAAGCGTCGCGGTATATTTCCCTGCGCGATGCCCGCGATATCGTACTGCGTCACGTCAGTGTCTGTTCGCCCGATACGGTGCTGGAAACCGACAATGTGCAGAACTTCAAGACAGTTTCTTATACTAAAAAATGAAAATCCTTTATTTTCACGGCTTTGCGTCTTCGGGTACAAGTGGCACGGTGGAAACGCTGCGCAATGCTTTGCCCGAAGATACTGTTATTGCCACGGACATTCCCATGGAGGCTTCCAAGGCGCTGCCTATGCTTCGTGAACTTTGCCAAAAGGAACAACCCGACCTTATTATAGGCACCAGTATGGGCGGTATGTATGCCCAGCAGATGTTCGGTTACAAGCGCATCTGTGTGAATCCTGCCTTTAATATGTCCAAGATGGGTGCGCTCAAGACGGGCGTGCACCGCTACCATAACCGTCGTCAGGATAACGCCAAGGAATTCCGCATTACCAAGGACATCATGAACGAATACGCCCAGATGGAGCGGCTTCAGTTTAAGGGCATCACTGATTTCGACAAGGAAAACTGCATTGGTCTGTTCGGTATCAACGACCCGGTGGTGAACACCTACGACCTTTTCCGCAAACACTATCCCAACGCTATCCGTTTCGAGGGCGAGCACCAGCTCAACGACCGTGTGGTGCACAAGGTGTTGCTTCCACTCATCAACACTCGCTTTAGATAGCGCGCTTTCGCCGGGCACCGTTTACCCCAACCGCCCGACCTTCGCGCAAAAAGAAAGTCCCGAGCCATGCGGCTCGGGACTTCTTTTATGTAAAGTCTGTAGGCGCGAGGCCTACAGACTTGTCATTCCAAGATTAAAGGATAACCTTCGAAACCTGGTCGTTGCAACGAACGAGGTACATCTGGCCTGCGTTCATACCGTCGATGCTGTTAAGACCTTCCTTAACGCTGACGCTCTTAACGAGAGAACCGGTCATGTTGTAGATGTTCACTTCGGCAGCTTCGCTGGCGTTGATGTAGATAACACCATTGTTAGCGAATACGCTGTTAATTACTTCGATGTTGTTCAGACCAACGAGAGCTTCGTAGGTGATATCCTTCTTGCCCATAACGATGTCTACAGCGTTCTTCCACAACTGCAGGTTAGTATCGGTGATGTTGCCGGGCTTGCAGAGGGCACCGTAGTTCATACCGAAGGTAAGAACGTCGGCCTTCAGGGTAGCGTCACCAAGCATTTCACCAGCCTTGATGTAGTTGAATGCCAAAGCGGCTTCGATGCCGGTAGGAGTAGCCAAAGCCACACCGGTATTCTTCAGACCGGCAACATAGTTCAAAGCCTTTTCACCATCAGCAGCCTTGTCGTTGGCAGTACCGTTGAACAAGGTGATACCGGCGGTGGTGTCGATGTTGTCGAACAAGTTGGAGTTAACCAGAGGAGTGATGCTCAGAACAGTTGCACCGGCTTCCTTACCGCTTGCGTTACCGGCAACGGTAATGTCGGTGATGGCGCGACCCTTCTTGAATGCATAGCTCTTGTTGTAGATAGTGGGAACGCTCAGTTCGCTCAGTGCCAAAGCACCGGTAGGCATCAGCACCTTGTCGCCGCCGCCCATAGATTCCTGAATCAGGATGGCATCAACACCGGCTACATCGGCGGTAGTACCGTCGGAGATAACTTCAATAACGTTGATGCTGGCGTCTTGCTTGAGGGCAGCCAAAACGGGATCGGCAGCACCTTCGGCCATGTCGCTGACATTCTTAGTTACATAAGCCAACTTGGGCAGACCTTCCAGGTTGCGAGGCTGTTCGTCGATGGTACCCAGCAGGATATCAAGGGCGTTCTTCCACAACTTCAGACCGGCGTCGGTAATGTTCTTACCGTTATCGGCTGCGATAGCACCTGAGTTCATACCGAACAAGAAGATAGGAGCAACGGTAGTTTCAGAACCGATAGCGCTACCTGCAGGTACATAGTTGAAGCTTGCGCTTACAGCAGAAGCATCTTCGATGGCGGGATAAGCCAATCTGCTAGCCTTGAGAGCATCCAGACCGGTGATGTAGTTGATACCCTTCAGCGACTTGGCGTCACCCAGCGTACCACCGTCGGTAGCCAGAGCGTTGAAGATAACAACGGTATCGGAAGCAGAGAAGTCGATGCCTTCGAACAGACCCCACTTCTGGTTGTCCTTAGGAACAACGATAGAAGCTACATTGGCATCCTTACCGGAAGCAGAACCGGTAGCGGCACCTTGAGCAAGAGCACGTTTAGCCTTGAAAGCGAATGCCTTG
>CAYRHC010000164.1:0-4147 GCA_964423935.1 uncultured Bacteroidales bacterium
GATAGATGGCAGGAAGGTACTGGTATCGTAGGGCCTCAGCACATAGTTGATGTTCCAGTATTTGGCCAAATCCGGGTGTGTCGACTGTAGGTAGGCGGCGCTGTTCAGTTTGCCCGTTCGTGCCAAATCGTAGTAGCGAAGGAACTCACCGCAAAGCTCGCGTCCTCTTTCGTCCAGAATATCCTGCAGGTTGACATTGCTCAAAGAAGAGGCTCCTGCCCGGTTGCGCACCTTGTTCACATAGGCTGCGGCATTGGCTCCACCATTCACGGCTAAGTCGGCTTCGGCTGCGATCAGATAGATTTCAGGCATGCGGATAAGCAGCATGGCCGAATTGTTGCCGTAGCGGATTTTGCTTGGATTCGACTCGAAGAAATTGGTGGTGTTGTATTTGGTCAAACTGGGATAGAAATTTGAGAAGAAATTCTCATTTGTGCCATCCGCCTTGTAGTCACTGGTAGTATTCGTGTAATTGTAGGTCATTTTTACCTTCTTGCCGCTGTTGTCGTATACATCAGCATAGTCAACAATCAGATGCTTGCTGCTGTGCTTTTGGGCAACCTTGGCTGTGTAGTCATCATCCCAAGGCATGATGAATTCTATAGCCAAATCGCCGATGGCAAGGGCTTGATCGACAACCGCTGCGTCCTTGTCGTACATCTGCGCCGTGCCGCTGTCCCAAACATAGTCCTTGTTGGCATTCCATTTGTTTTGGAAAATCTGGTCGAAACGCGGGTCTTTGCTGCCATCGGCATTCTGGAACAAGCTGAGCAAGTGCTGTGTGGGCATGAACGAACCGTTCTTGGAACCTTCCCAAGTGACGTAGCTATCTTTGTTATTCTCCCGGGCCGGGAAACTGGTAATCTGACAACGGAAGAGCTCGTGACACATATTCAGTACGTGCGCACCGTTGCTGCTGCCATTGTACGATGACGAGCAGAAGTAAGCATGTTTCCAAAGCGCTTCGCGGTTGTTCATATTATTCTCATCTTTGAAAACATCGCTGAAACTGGGATACATATAGGTGTTATAGGTGGCACCGCCATTTTCGCAGTCTTCGATAAGCATTTTGGCGTACTTCAGGGCCTGTTCGTAATAAGGAGTCTTGTTGTCGGTCCAGCGAGTGGCCTGCAATTGCACACGAGCCATCAAGCCCAAAGCCGATTTCTTGCTGGGGCGGGTAATGACATTGTCATCGCCTTTGTCCAACCATTCGATGGCGTTCTCCAAATCGGGAATGATGATATCGTTGTAAATCTTGATAGGTTCTACCTTTTCGGGATAGAAAGAAGAAGCATCTGCATCAGGGTTGGCTATGGCCATAGCTCCAAATTGTTCCACGCCGTGGTAATAATAAAGAGCCCGCATGAACGAAGCTTCACCCAATTTGGCATTGAGTTCGGATTCGGTATATGGTGGCAAGTCTTTGTATCTGAATACCTTGTTGCAGGAACCAATACCATCGTAGAGCGAGTATAGGAAATTTAGCATGTACGTGGTGTTGGGCGATGTGGTGCCGTAGAACCAAAAATACTGCTGGTTGGTATTGTCCTTGTTTTGCGGCGTAGTCCACAAATCGGTTTGGGCTTCGGTGATGGCCATGAAGTTGACTTTGTTCACGTTACCATAGAAACTTCTTTCCATGCCGAAGTAAATCTGGTTCACGACAGCTTGATAGCCGTCTTTGGTGGCACAATATTGTTCGTAGGTAGTGCCACCGGGGTCATTCTCATCGAGAGAACAAGCCGTGAATGAAACACAAAGCCCGGCAGCCATAACAATGCTGACAAAAGGTCTGAATATTTTTTTCATAATGTGAATCTCCTTAAAGTTAGAAAGTTAGGTTAAGACCGATAACATATTGTCTGTAAAGAGGATACCTCGAAGAAGAAGATTCGGGGTCTATCTTGTTTAGCTGATAGGCTGCTGTCCATACGGCCGGGTTGTAGGCTGTTCCGTAAACGCGAACACGTTCAATTTTTGCTTTCCGGGTAAGCTGCTGGGGCAGGGTGTAACCCAAGGTGATGTTCTTAATCTTGACGAAATCTCCGCGCAGGTAGTTGCAGGCTTCTGCACCCGGGTTATTGTTAAGACCGGGAGCGTAGTAATAAGCGTCAGTGTTGTCGGCCGTATAGTAATCGATGCCGCTGGGCTGATTGCTCGTTACACTGGATGAACCACTATAGAAGCCGTATTCCACCAAGTGACCAAAACGTCCCATCATATAGACACTCAAGTCCCAGTCCTTGTAGGTGAAGGTGTTGTTCATACCGGCCATAAAACGAGGTGTGTAAGTACCCAATACCTGCTTGTCGCTTTCGCCGTAGGCATGGACACCATTGTCGCTCACTTCATTGCCTTCGCTGTCGGTGGTGATGGAAGGAACGGTCTCTATCTTGACTGCACCGGGTTCGCAGCCATACAAGGCGGCTTCTTCGGCCTCATCTTCTTGCCAGATGCCTACATATTTGTAGCCGTAAACAGAGTTGATGGATTCTCCTTCGAAATACCAACCTTTCTTGTTGTCTTTGAAATCGCCGCCGGGCAACTCAACAATCTTGTCTTTCTGCCAGGCAAAGGTAATGCCTGTGGTCCAGGTGAAGTCCTGACGACGGATATTGTGTGAATTCAATGTGATTTCAAGACCTTGGTTCATCGACTTTCCCGAATTAACCCAACTCTGCAAAGTCCAGCCCCAGCCGGTCTGTCCTGTAGTAACCGGTAGCTGGCGGGCATAAAGCAGGTCGTTGGTGCGGGTGTCGTAGAACTCGATGCTACCGTCAAGCACGCCGTTGAACAGACCAAAGTCCAGACCGATATTGGACGATTTGGATTTTTCCCAACCGATGGCGGCATTGCCATAAGTGCTGGAATATTGGGCGATACCTCCGGCATTGGGAGAGTTGGGCCCATCAACCGAGATGTTCTGGGGATATTTGTAGAAAATGGATGTGGTGGAATAAGCCGACATGCCACCCGAGTTGCCAGTAATACCATAGCTCACGCGCAGTTTCAAGTTGTCAAGCCAAGTAACATCCTTTAGGAAGTCTTCATCACTAAGACGCCATGCCAGCGCAACTGATGGGAAATAGTCCCACTTGCGGCCTTCGGACAGCCAAGACACACCATCGTAACGCAACGAAGCGGTAAGCAGGTATTTGCCTTTGTAGCTGTAGCTGAAACGTCCTGCGTACGACATCTGTTGGGTTTGCTTGTAATTGCCGTCGGTATAGAAACTTTGGCCGGCACCAATCTTATAGAATAGCCAACTGTCAAGTTCCTGCTGCTTGGAACCTGTGTAGTTGTCCGTGAGGGCCACGAAGTTCCATGATGTCAAAGCGGTGGCGGTAATTGTGTGGTCTTGTGCAATGGTGGTGTTGTAGGTAAGAATATTGTCCCAGCCATACGACCATTGATTCTGGGTGTAAATTTCGGCGTAAGGCGTTACATAGCCGGCATAGTGCGGGCTCTGCGTCTGGCACTCGCTGCCAAAATAACGGCCTCTGTAAACGCTCGAAATGGCACCGCTGGCTTGAGTCTTGAAATTAAGACCCTTGAGCGGTGTCAACTCCAGGTAGGCAGTTGGGTTGATGTAGAGCGATTTCTGGTTGTTGGCGTATTGGTTGGTACGCCAGTCGGCTAAAGGCGAAATCTGTCCATTGCCGGCATCGGTGCCGATGTAGAATAAATTCAGTTGTCCGTTTTCATCGTAGACCTTGCCCAGCGGCAGTCGCCCGGAAGCATTCTCGTACACTGGGTTGGCCGTATTGTTGATGTTGAAAGAAGAGTTGCTGACAAATCCGGCTTTGGCCCAGTCGAGTATCTTCTGGTCGGCATTCAGGCGCAACACAAACTTGTCGGCGCTTTCCATCGGCATCAGGCCATGGTCTTTAGTGTACGAAATGGAACTGTACACTTGTGAGGCGGCATTTCCAGACGAAATAGACAGATTGTATTTCTGTGAACCGGCATTGCGGCTGTTTTCCAGCGAAGCATCCACCCAGTCTATCCATTCGCCGTTGTTGTAAGCGTCAAGATAGTAGGTGTTGCCGCCGAACAAGGTGGCGATATCAATCAACTCTGCCCCGTTCTTGTTGCGGTAAGCCTCCTTGTAGTAGGCGAGCCATTCTTCACCCTGCATACCATG
>CAYRHC010000165.1:0-4145 GCA_964423935.1 uncultured Bacteroidales bacterium
TCAAAGGCGACTCAAAGTTATCCACTTGGATGTACCGCATCGCCATCAACGAGAGTTTCAGCTTGCTGAATAAAGAACGTATGGCTTCGCTCAGCAGCCTGGACGATTTGGAAGACTCGAGCCTACAGCATTTGCGCAGCGACCCATATTTCGACGGCGACGAGGTGGAATGTCAACTGCAAGCGGCCATCTTGAGCCTGCCCGACAAACAGCGGATGGTCTTTCAAATGAGATATTATCAAGAGAAGTCTTACGAAGAAATATCCGAAATTACAGGCACTTCGGTGGGAGCTCTGAAAGCTTCCTATCATCACGCGGTGAAAAAAATCGAAGCCTATATGACGGCTAACAGTATATAAAAATGAAAAACTACCAATTACCCGAAGACGCGCACAAAGATGCCTTCAAATTGCCTGAGAACTACTTCCAGCAGTTCCAGCAGCAGATAGAAGAGAAAGTCGACAGCATGGAAGCTGCCAAGAAACAGCAAGCTGAGGTGATTCCCATGTGGACCAAAATCAGGCCCTACCTGTATCTGGCAGCCATGTTCGTGATACTTTTTGTCGGAATCAGAGGCTTTCTGTTTGTAACGGACGATAAAGCCCCCGGCATCGCCCAAGAATTGCTCGAGCAGCCCGACAGTTCCCCCCTCGAGAGCGAATACAGCGCCGAAGAATACCTGATGGGTTCTGTCAGTGCCTCAACCATGCTGTATTACCTTTACGAAGACGCTATTACTGAACCATCTAAATAACCGCTCCTATGAAAAAATTTCTCATCTTTTTTATCAGCTTGTGCCTAAGTTGCGGCCTCGCCTCGGCACAAGACAAACAAAACGACACGCAGAGCCAAAAGACCCGCGATGAACGCAAGCAGGAATTTGCCCAGATGAAACTCCGTCTAATAGCCTACTACACAGCCGAAGTGGGCATGACCAGCGAAGAAGCCGAAGCTTTCTGGCCCATTTTCGACAAATTTCAGAAACAACGCTGGGCCATCAACCACGAACGTCACAAACTGATGCGTACCCACCGCGAAGCCAAGCACAACGATGGCAAAGAAGCTAAACAGGACAACAGCAAAAAGCAGAACAGCAAGAAGCAGTCAAGTATCAATTACGAGGAAACCAACGCCAAACTTCTGCAGCTCAAGCATCAGGAAGCCGACCTTATGGACGAATTCCATAAAGAGATGAGTACCGTACTGTCGCCCGAAAAGATGTACATGTTCTACTGCGCCGAAGAGGAATTTGCCCGCCAGATGACCATGCGTATCGACAACAACCGTCAAGGCAACCGCAAGGGCGGTGACAACCAAGGTCCTCGTCAAGGACAAGGCAGACCGCAAGGCGGCCCGCAGGGTGGTCCTCAAGACGGTCCTCAGGGCGAACCCCAAGACTAACGAAGCTGTCCTTATTGGACATCCAGGCTTTCTATAGCGAAACCGTGCATGGAAGGCGCTGACAAAACCACTTTATAATCTCCCGCGTTGATGTAGGAGCCTGTGGTGGTACTCAGCGCCTTCCATCCTCTTTGATTGGGGCCGAAAGTAAGCACTGCATCCTTGAGCAGTCGGCCGTCACTGGCAAGCAGACGCAGACGGATATGCAAGTCTTGGTCGGAGAGATTGCGGTAATTGATGCGCAGGGCATAGAGTTGGGCCAGACCCACACTGAAACTGAACACCACGGCATCGCGGTCGCCATCGCAGAGATACGTGGCGGCATCACCCTTCTGAAGGGCCAGCGTATCGGCAAAATAGCAGCAGTCTTTCTTGCGCTGTATGTCCTTAGCGTACGATCCCGTTACCTGAGCCTTGTCGATGGTATAGCTGAGTTTGGTTCTGGGATTCTTGTCCTCGGGCAAAAGTTCGGTTGGCATACGCGCTATGCGGTCCTCATCGGCGGCTTGCCACGACCAATTGTCCGGGTGATAGTCTTGTACATACTTCCCGCTGCGGAAGGCTTTGGCTTGGGCACGCGAGCGGGTAGCAATGGCAATAGCCGATATCAGGGCCTGACCGCTGCACACCTCGGGAAAATCTATCAGCAGACTACCGCCGGTAACATCCACTTCCACCACTTTTTTCAATGCGGCATCGTGACCAGCCTCAGCCCAAATATCCAAATCGTCTATCAGCGTAAGGCCATTGAAAGCCACATCGAACAAGCGCTGTCCTTGCAGATTTTTGGCTCCGCCCGTACCATGCCAAGGTTCGATAAAATATAGTTCAACGCGGTAATGTCCGTCGGGCAAGGCAAAGCGATACTGCAAACGATGACGTCCATAACGGAAGTGTTGGAACAAGGAGGCATCGCGTGTACCATAGACGGGGTCTGAGGATACCCGTTGCGAGGCTTGATATGGATTCATGTCGGCAAATTGTCCGGCCCAAGACCTGCTGAAGAGCAGATTGTCCTGTCGCCACAAAGAGCCGTAGGAATCCTCATAGTCGTCGCCGCCACAGTTGATGCGGTAGAGGTAATGCCAATGCTTGGCGGGCCTCAGCAAATGTCGGTCGTAGCTTTCGGGATGCACGTTGGAGCCGGCCAGCACGCGGCCCGGCAGCTTGTCGCTGCCGGGCGCAGCGGGCAGATGCCGGTAAAGCACCAGGTCTTCGGCCACCAACTCGCCGTCCTGATAGGCCTGGGCCAGCAGCGTATTGTAGCGCAGATGCACCTGCGGAAGAATCAAATGCCGGCCTTTGTCGTGCGGATTGACGGCAGTACCCAGATAGCAATTGGCAAAGGCATCGTTATACAGCCGGACCGAATCGCAGTTACTGAACAGGTGTAGATCCACGCTTTCTTTGGCTTCGCTGAAACGCTCCGGCCAAGTATGCGACACGATGTAAACCATGGGGTCGTCCTTGGCAGAAACGTAATGCGAACGGTACATATAATAGACATCGAGGGGTTCTTCCCAAGGCGACACCAAGCCTTTGTAATTGACCGGTCCTACCCTGTCGATAACGCGCCAAGCATCATCGGGTTGGCGACGACCGGGATTGTCATGACTGGTAAAGCACCATTGAAATTGTCCACAGACACTGTCCTTGGCTTGTTCGGCAAGACCTACCTTCATTTCCATCAGTGAGCAGAAACGTTCCTCGGTATAAGGGCCGTTTTGCTTGAAATTGAAATCTTCTTCGTGCAGGTCGAGCGTGCGCCAGGCGCCATATTCCCCATTGAGCAGCTGCGAAGGCATGGCCAGTTCCTGGTTGTATTTTTCAGGACTGCCGCTATAGGTGCCGCTCCAGTTCTGAATGACGTTCCAGTCGGTACCCGTTCCGCCGTTGCAAGTGGTGATGGCGCGCATATCGATGGCAGTCGGATCCATCTCACGGATGATATCACAACATTCACGGGCAAAATCGGTGGGCAAAACGCTCTCGTTCTGCAACCCCCAAAGCACCACAGAAGGGCTGTTGCGGCGTTCCTTGACCCATTGGCGCAACTGTTGTTTGAAATGCTCGCGGAATTCAGGCGTATCGTACCAGATATGCGCCGAGAATTGCGTCCAGAAAAGCACGCCATAGCGATCCCAATAGTTTTGGTAGGCCAAATTGTGCGGCTGATGAGCATCGCGGAAAGCATTGAAACCTGCATTCAATATCTGTTGCACGCGGGCGAGAATCTGTTCTTCACTAAAGGCGTGACTCTGCCCCAGCAGATGTTCGTATTCACAGACTCCGTTCAGAAAAACGGGCTCACCGTTCAGATAAAAACGGCCGTCGTCGGCAGTGGAATGACGTTTCACCGGCCAAGATATGCTTCTGACACCGAAAGAAGTCTGCACCGTATCGCAAGGCCCGGACGGCTGTTCCAGACGCGTCACCAGGCTGTAGAGTGCAGGGTGCTTGTCGCTCCAGCGTTCTGCATCGGGCAGATAGAGCGAATCGCCAATGTAGATGGTAGCACCGGCCGGCAGCGCGACGTTGACGGGCGCAAAGGCCTGCTCCACGCGCTGGCCATGAGGATTGTACAGTTCCTGCACCAGCCGCACGATGCGGGTTTGCGCAGCATAGTTCTTCAGTTCCACCCGGTAGAAAATGCTGTCGGCCGTCCGGTTGTTCCATACATGCATGCCAAAAGGTTCGATGCGGAGCATGGGCGTGGTTTCCAAGACCACCGGACGGAAAATACC
>CAYRHC010000166.1:0-4116 GCA_964423935.1 uncultured Bacteroidales bacterium
TAGGCTGTTCTTCAGCCCTTCCGCCTCGATGACGAACAGCGCACCTTCCTTGTCGTAGCGCGCCAAGGCCCGGAGCGTCAAGCTGGCCTTGGCGCCCAAGCGGCTGTCGCGGATGTGATAGATGCGTTGCCCGGGCCGGTAGCGCACCTCGATGTTCTCCGCATCCTTAAGCCAGAAAAGTTTTCCGTCCACCATCAGCGCGAAGGCTACGTTGCCCAGCATGCCGTTCTTGCCGTAAAACCCGAAGGCGGGAATATCGCCGGTTTCAAGACGGAAGGCCTGGTTGTTGCCGTACAGTGCCCGGGTGTACACTTCGGGCTTGCCGCCGCAGAAAACAAAATCCGAAGCATCTGGCTTGTAACGCAATTCGCGGCTATTCGCACGCGCATCGTCCTTGGCCGAAACACGCGCATCGTCCTTGGCCGAAACACGTGCATCGTCCCCAGTCGAAACACCCGCCATCAGCGGCATTGCACACAAACATCCCCACAAAAACATCAGGCCTCCGGCCAGAAAAAGTCGCTTCATCATACTTGCTATAATTCGTTGTAATTGATGAGTTGGATATCTTTTAGACAAGAAAAAGCGGTCCCGAACAGCAAAGGTTCTTCGGTGGCTTGTTGGAAACCTCCGGGATGGCACATCAGTTCCCAAGTGGTATTATCCGACCGAACCGGCTGCCCGGATTCGTGCCATACAAGGAAAGCACAGAAGAAATCGGGCATGACAATAGCAGGATTTTGAAGGTGAATCATCTTGGTCCAGCAATGACGCAGGGCGATATTGATACGGGAAGCGGATGGAACATAATTTCTGATTTGTCTCATTTTGTTAATGCCGTATCGTTTCGACAACTTGGGCATCAGCCCTAACAAAAGGAGCGTGGTGTGAATATGATGATGGCTGTCGATATGCGAAATGTTGATACCACTGTCCAAAACCTTTTCTATCTGGGCGCAAAGTTCTCGCTCCAATGCTCGCCGGACGCTGCCCGTCGCCATTTTTTGGCGCGGATAATCCGTCTCGAATGTCAGGCCTCCCTGTGCGGATTCTCTGTAGTAACCTTTGTCCAGCAGCTCTTGGCTATATAATAATGGAGACCCTTCTGTAAGATTGAGATGTACGCCGAACGACACGCTGTCCTTGTATTGATGGAAGAGACGTACGGCCCCGTCAAAATCATCCATATTGGCCATCACTGTTGTGCTGGTTAGTTTCCCCGCTTCAATAAAGCGGGCTATCGAGTTGTCAACTTCAAGATTTTTTCCACAGTCGTCTGCGTTGATAATAAGTCTCATAGGACTATCGTTTAGGCTTTTACTTTGATGGTATCACAGATGATAGGCGCTGTTTCCCCTTGCTTGTAGGTTAGGTTGAGGACCGTTGCATTTTCCAACTCGAGATTCAGCCCGAGATGCTTCAACTCCGCCCTCAAGGGGTTATTTCTATCGGTTTTTTCCACGCTTATTGAAATAGTCTGCCCGTCGTTCAAAAGGCTGGCAATATAAGCGAAAAACGCCTTCTCAACCGATTTCTTCGCCACGCGACAACTCATCACGAAATCACGCAGAAAGTAAGTATTGTCAAGGATTTCGAAACTTGAAAATCCGACAATTCCATAATGACCGAATTTGTCTGAAACGCGTAAGGCAAAAACCCGATAGGCGGGATTATTTACGATGCTAGGTATATAATCTTCACTTCTTCTATCTTGCGTAATATTATACTGGTTTGAACGCTGAATCAGCTCGAAACAACGTTGTTGGTCGGCCGCTTCTGTAGGTGTAAACAATTCAAGGATAATTTTACAATCTTTAAGAAAACCGTCATAATCGCCATTCCACGAAGAAAGCATGGTTTTCCTCTTGGCCTCGGTCTGATAACTCAATCGTCTATGCTTGGATTCAGCCGTAATGGGGATGTCAAATTCGGGTCTGCTTAATAAACTTGCTATTTCGGAGGCATCGTAAGTACGTACCTGAGGCAAGGCTTGTGAAATTTCGTGGCGTTCGAATTCGGAATCATCAATCACGGCGAAGGTATCGATATTGATGTTCAAGGCCTCTGCAATGCCGCGAAGATTCTGCGATTTGGGGGTCCAATTGATGGCCGGATACAAAAAGTACTCGGCTAATCCAAGGTCTTTTATCTTATCCCAAGCCACATCGAACTCATTCTTGCTGACGATGGTCTGAATGACACCCATATCATCCAGCTTTTTGACTAAATCGACAGCCTGTTCAGAAGGAATGACACTGTCCTTGCCATCATCTCCAATCACGCCCTTCCACATGGTATTGTCAAGATCCCAAGCGACACATTTCACTTTTTTGGCGGGCTTGGCGGTCGATTTGTTGTCGGCATGGACAAAATCCAGCGTTTGAAAGGTGATCTTGGCTGTTTCGTCATTATCCACATAGATATCGGCGTAGGTGACTGGGCCTGGGCGCTTGGGCAAAGAACATTCGTATAAGGTTTCGTTCCATCCCGGTTGCAATGGTAGGGAGGTATGCAACAGGGACACTCCTTCTTGTTTCAGTTCGAAGTGTAGGGTTTTAAGGGATGACGAATGATTATAAGCAACGACCAAAAGTCCTGAAACGGGCTCGTTTTGCTCCAGCGCTTTCATCCTTTTCGGGATATATACCTGGTCAAAATAGTTTTGAATCAGTCTGGAGGGTCTATGCCATTTCCACGATAACCATCGGCACGGCCGTTCAACAATGGCGGCCACTTTGTTGAATATCCGTTCGGCCCGTGAAATTTCTTGAAGCGATACGCATTTGTCTGTTCTTACCGCCGCTTCGAGTTTGGCCCAGCGGCGAAATTCCACGCTGGCCCCCGGCGTCGGCGAATATGGCGATTCAAACAGCGATGTGCCATTGTTGAAACGGCGACATCTGCCGTCTCCACGATCCTCGTACATTCCACACGACTTGTAACACTGGGGCATGGCGCATTCAAGACAATGCTCCAACCATAAGACAGGCATAACACTTTTGACGCTATAGGAAGCGTCATAACCCGAAATGGTTTCCTGCCGAGCATTGTCGCTCCAAAGATAACTGAACATGATTAAAAATGTTAGACGAGGGTTTCCGATTCAATCGGTTTCCGATATGGACAGCAAAAATACCAAAAAAATGAAGGCTTCTGTCAGAATTGATCCGGAATCTTTGAAGATGTTGATAGTTAGGTGATTGCGAGAGGATGGAGGCAAGGGAAAGCTGAGGGACGGTTCTCGCTGCGAACTGGAGTGCCGGCGGCGCCGCCAGGCGGCGCGCGCTCGATAGAGCGCCAGCGCTTCGCGCTGCGCCGGCACCCAGCCCTTGCTCCAAATGCCCTCAGCTTTCCCTTGCCTCCGCCGAATAATCGCATTCGCCAAATAAAAAACGGGTCGGGTACAATAAAAGCAAGCGAACTGCGTTTGTAAGATACGCACGCGCATAAGATCGAGCGTCCAGATATCAACCAAGACAAAAAACGAACGATATGATAGACTTTATCAAAGGCGAAATCCGCGATCTGAATCCCACCACGGTGGTTATCGAAAACAACGGCATAGGTTTCCTGCTGAATATCAGCGTGAATACCTACAGCGAAATCCAGACGGCAGACACCTGTATGCTCTATGTGTACGAAGTAATCAAGGAAGACGCCTTCATACTTTACGGCTTTGCCCAGGCGCAGGAACGCGAGGCCTTCAAACGGCTGATAGGCGTTTCGGGTATCGGAGCCAACACCGCCCGCATCATCCTTTCATCGCTCAGCGTGGCCGAACTGGAGCAGGCCATCTTGACAGAAAACCTGATGATATTCAAGAACATAAAGGGAATCGGCACCAAGACCGCCCAACGCCTGATGGTGGAACTCAAAGACAAAGTGGCCAAAGAAGGACTCAGTCTGCCAGGCGGTGCAGCCACCCTGCCGGGCATAGGCGGCAACGAACTGCGCGATGAAGCTCTGGCTGCCCTGCAAATGCTCGGCTATCAGACATCTGCAGCCAACAAGGTTATCAACGACATTTTGAAAGAGCAACCCGATATCCGCGTGGAAGCCCTTATCAAGGCAGCTCTGAAAATGCTTTAAACCGGAAAGATGCGCGGTCGGCAGTTG
>CAYRHC010000167.1:0-4105 GCA_964423935.1 uncultured Bacteroidales bacterium
AACTGGGCCGCATCTCGCACGTGAGTGTGGTCAAAGGCCTTTGCCCCGAAATCGACAAGGCGGCTGTCAAGGCTTTGAACAGCCAGCGCAGCAAAATGCGCTTCTCGCGCCAATACCGCAATAAGGTGTATATCCAGGCGTTCTATATTTCCAAGGACGGCAGCAACCCAACCGTTCTTACGGCCGATGAGCCGGTGTATGCCTTGCCCGACACGCCCGCGGTTCCCGCCGGTGGTGAAGCGGCTCTGATGCAGTTTCTTGCTGAAGAGTTGCAGTATCCTCATGATGCGCTGCGTGAACAGTTGCAGGGTAGAGTGTTGGTGCAGTTTACCCTCGATAAGCAGGGCGATGTGGCTTTCGGCTATATCGAGGCCAGCGACGATGCCGGCACGCTCGATTTTGAGGCCGCCCGTCTGGTGGCCAATATTCCCCAAATGACACCTGCCCGTCATCAAGGCGAGGCTGTGCGTTGCGCCTGGCTGGTGCCGGTGGTGTTCCGCCTTACCGACAAGTAAGATAATTTACCGTCGGTTCATAACTTGTATCGGTGGTTGTTGTGCGCTATGGTAGTCGGTGCTAAATTTGCCCCGACACATTTCTAATACCTTAAAAATGGAAAACACCTTGTTTGTGCTTTCTGCCTTGAACGTGGAATGCCAACAAACCTCCGAACACCGTCTGAGTATGGGTTCAAGTTTGTATTTCTCGAATATCGAGCGGGCAGAATCGGCCATGAAAAACTACCGTCAAAGCTATGCCAGCTTTTACGACGATGCGGCATTCGAAACCCAACTGTTTTGTCTGATTTTAGACGAGTACGAACTGGATCATCTGCATCCCCGGAAAATCTCGAGTAGGGTGTTCCGGCCCGATTTGGAGGAAGGACAGCGTATGGCCCTATGCGAACCCGATCCGGCGCGCGACTGCAAGCCCGGCGATGTGGTGGAAGTTGCGCTGGGTGATTGCCTGTACACCTCTATCGTGAGTGCTTGTCCTTCTTCAACTTCCTTGCACGATTGCTACGAGGTGCTGGTGTATCCCGAAATGGAAAAGGAATATGTAGCCTCGCCCTGGCTGTTCGAGCCCCTGTTTCCGGTGCGCGAAGATGTGCTTGCCGCTTTGCGGCAAGCACTGGCCCTAACCCAGACCCAAAGCGAGTAAGCCATCAACGCCAAGTACAGATGACTAAGCGTCAAAAAAAGCCGCGTCAGCAAACTGACGCGGCTTTTGGTTGTCGGGGTACCCCGACTCGAACGGGGGACCTCCTGGTCCCAAACCAGGTGCGCTAGCCAACTGTGCTACACCCCGCTTGACAACGGCGGCAAAAGTAGTACAAATTGCCCAAATGCACAACCTTGGGCTTGAAAATTATTCGAAGTAGCTGCTACCGTCGAAGCAGTGGGTACAGAGATCTTCCTTGGGCAGTCCGATAGCCTTCACCAGATTGTCCAGCGAACTGAACTTGAGCGAACTGATATTGAACTGTTTGCGGATAGACTCTACCAGATTCTTGTATTGCTCGCTGTTCTCGTCGGCATAGAGCTCAAGATTCTTGTCGTGCGCACCTTCCATTTCCTGAATCTTGCGGCGTGCAATCAGTTCCAAATCGCTCTTCGAAGCCGAAAACTTAAGGAAAGGACAAGAATACAAAATGGGCGGGCAGCCGATACGCATATGCACTTCCTTGGCGCCGTATTGGAACAGCACCGCTACATTGTCTCTAAGCTGGGTGCCGCGCACAATGGAGTCGTCGGTGAAGAGCACACGTTTGCCGGCAAGCAGCGAACGGTTGGCCATCAGTTTCATCTTGGCAACCAGAAAGCGGCGTGATTGGTCGCTGGGAGTGAAGCTGCGGGGCCAGGTAGGCGTATACTTGATAATGGCCCGGCGGTAGGGAATATGACGGGCCTCAGAATAGCCAAGACCCACACCGATACCCGAGTCGGGAATACCGGCAATGGTATCCACTTCCACATTGTCACCTTCAGCTATGCCCATACCGCAACGGTAACGGGCCGAGTCCACGTTGATACCTTCGTAGTCGGAAACCGGATAACCGAAATAAACCCACATGAACGAGCAAATCTGTTTGCGCTTGTTGGGTTCGCGTAGCTGTGTAAAACCATCGGCCGAGAGCTTGACAATCTCGCCTGGACCCACATGGTATTCCAAAGCGAAATCGAGGTTTTGGAAGGCGCAAGGGTCGCTCGAAACAGCCATGGCACCGTCTTTGCGGGCCAGCGAAACGGGCGTGCGGCCGAACTTGTCGCGAGCTACGATAATGCCGTCTTCGGTGAGCAGCAACATCGAGCAGGAACCCTTCACTTTGTTGAACACATTTTCAATGCCTTCCTTGAAGGTTTTGCCTTCGGTGATAAGCATAGCCACCAGCTCGGTGGGATTGGTGTTGCCCTGGCTCAGTTCGGCAAAGTGGTTGCCCTTGGCGAGCAGTTCCTTTTCCAAATCGTCAATGTTGTTGATGCAGGCCACCGTTACCAGCGCGAACTTGCCCAAGTAAGAGTTGATGACAATTGGCTGGGAGTCGGTATCGCTAATGACACCGATACCCGAATTGCCGCAGAAATCCTTCAAGTCTTCTTCGAATTTCGAACGGAAGTACGAATTCTCCAAGCTGTGGATAGAACGTTTGAACCGTCCGTTGTCGAAGGTGGCCATACCGCCACGTTTGGTTCCCAGATGGGAATTGTAGTCTGTGCCGTAGAACAAGTCGTTGACACAGGATGTTTTAGAAATAGTTCCAAAAAAACCACCCATAAGACTAAATCATTAAGTGATAAATCAGCGGATTACTAATTACTAAACATATTCCTGCCAGCTCTTGATCTGGATGTCGCTCTCTTTCATCGAGCAGAAAGCTTGGATGAAGGCGGCGGCCAGACGGGCGTTGGTGATAAGCGGAATGTTGTGGTCGATAGCGGCGCGACGGATGCGGTAACCGTTGGTCAGTTCGCGCTTGGTCAGATCCTTGGGAATATTGATGACAAGGTCGAAATCGTGATGGGCAATCTTGTTGAGTACCTGCTCGGTTTCGTGTTCGTGGCTTTCATCGGGCCAGAGCACTACTTGAGCGTCAATGCCGTGTTCTTGGAGGAACTTCTGCGTACCGGCGGTGGCGCAAATCTTGTAGCCGTGGTCGCTAAGCAGCTTGCAGGCATCGAGCAAATCCACTTTCGATTTGCTGGTACCCGAAGAAACCATCACGCCCTTTTCCTTGGAAGGAATCTTGAAACCGGTAGCCAGCATGGCGTTGATAAGCGCTTCGTTGAAATCGTCGCCGATGCAACCGACTTCGCCCGTCGAGGACATATCCACACCCAGCACGGGGTCGGCCTTGTGCAGACGCGAGAACGAGAACTGCGAAGCCTTCACGCCAATCCAATCGATGTCGAAAGCGTTCTTGTCGGGCTTGGCGTAGGGAGCTTCCAGCATAATGCGGGTGGCCGTTTCGATGAAGTTGCGCTTGAGCACCTTGCTCACGAAGGGGAAGCTACGCGAAGCACGCAGGTTGCATTCGATAACCTTCACTTCGTTGTTCTTGGCCAGATACTGGATATTGAAAGGACCGCTGATGTTCAGTTCCTTGGCAATCTTGCGGCTGATTTTCTTGATACGGCGAGCCGTCTCGAAGTAAATCTTCTGAGCGGGGAAGCACATGGTGGCGTCGCCTGAGTGGACACCGGCAAATTCGATGTGTTCGGAAATGGCGTATTCGATAATCTCACCCTTGTCGGCCACGGCATCGAATTCGATTTCCTTGGCATTCTGCAGGAACTTGGAAACCACCACGGGATAATCCTTGGAAACTTCTTTGGCCATCTGCAGGAAGTTCTCCAGCGCATCGTTGTCGTAGCAGACATTCATGGCTGCGCCCGAAAGCACGTACGAAGGACGCACCAGTACGGGGTAACCCACCTTGTCGATGAACGATTTGATATCGTCCAGGCTGGTCAGCTCTTTCCAGGCCGGCTGGTCGATGTCAAGCTGGTCGAGCATGGCCGAGAACTTGTTGCGGTTTTCGGCACGGTCGATGCTGACGGGCGAAGTACCCAAGATGGGCACATTCTGACGGTGCAGCTTCATGGCC
>CAYRHC010000168.1:0-4080 GCA_964423935.1 uncultured Bacteroidales bacterium
TGCGCAGCTGTCTACCCGAGCGCGAACCGCTGAACGAGCCTTTCAGCACCAAAGCCGGCTGGAAGGAGGTAATGTACAGGGCAGGGTAGATACTGCCCGCCATGCCCGCCAGCAAAGCCACGACAACCGTTATCAAGGCAATGCCGAGGTTTTGGCCGTAAGCCGCCGGTGCGCGCAGTATGTCCGACAGAGGGCAGGCCAGGAACAGCTGCACCAGCACGCCCGCCAAGAGCAGCCCCAGCAACACCAGTCCGGCCGCTTCCGCCATAAAGTTGCCCACCAGTGAGGCACGCGACACGCCAAATACCTTGTAGGTATTCACCGAGCGCAACCTTACCGGCACCAGCGCAAAGAAGAAGCTGACAAAATTTATCAGCGCAATGACGATGGTGAGGATGGCCACGGCCAGCAGCGTGAGGTCGGTACTGTGGTTGCCGCTGCGTCCCATAACCCAGTCCAGATGGTTTTCGTAGAACATGCCGCTGACGGGGAAAAGCTTCACTTCAAGACGTTCGCAGGCATCGTCCACGGTTTTTTCCAGATTGTCGCCTTCGAAACCGGACTTGGAATACATCAGATAGATGAACTCACGCAGGCCACCCTTGGCGTATTCTTCGAAAGCGGCCTTGTCGGTAGCATCCTGTAGCTTTACCACATATAAATAACTCCATTCACTGACATTGTTCAAGTTGTGGTCGCGGATAAGATAAACGCCGTCCAGCCAGTAAAGATCGGTGTTGTGCGCGAAGTCGGCAAAAATAGCCACTACTTCGCGGGTTTTCTCCAGACCTTGCGGGTCGCTCCACGAAATCTTGTCGCCCACGGCCAGGTCGTACTGCTTGGCTACACGCTCTTGCAGGGCAATGGTGCGGGGTCTTTCCAGCTCTTGCAGCGAACCGCTCAGCGTCTGAAAGCCGTAAGCCTCCATAGCTCCGAGCGAGAAGCTTTCAAGGGCGATATTCAGTTTGCGTCCCGTGCCGTCTCGGTTAATCCAGCAGGACATCTTTTGCGCGCCGTCGGTGGTGGTAAACTGGCCGCCACTCTGCACCAGCGGCGAGCCGCTCACCAACTTTTCGCCAATGGGACGACACATCGCCAGGCTGTACTTGCCATCGTTGAAATCCGAAGGCGTGGACAGTACAAAGAGCTTGTCGACATCGGGCAGCTTGCGGTTATAGCTCAGATTGTAGCTTACCTGCGTCAGAATAACGTAGAAAGCCGCAAAGGCCACGGCCATGCCTAGCACATTGAGCAGACTCGATGCCTTGTAGCGCCTGAGCGTCGCCAGAAAATTGTGGAACAAGTATTTCATAGGGCTTACCCTAAATTAGAGTTCATTCTTGACATCACTGACGATATGGCCGTCGAAGAGGTCGATGGTGCGCTGGGCCATGGCGGCATCCTTCTGCGAGTGCGTCACCATAACGATGGTGGTGCCTTCGCGGTTGAGTTCGCAGAGCAGGTTCATTACCTCGCGGCCGTTCTTGGAATCGAGGTTACCGGTAGGTTCGTCGGCCAGAATCAGCTTGGGACCGGCCACCACGGCACGGGCTATGGCCACACGCTGTTGCTGACCGCCCGAAAGCTGCTGGGGAAAATGCTTGGCCCTGTGGCTGATGTTCATGCGCTCCATAATGGCCTCCACTTTAGCCTTGCGCTCGCCGGCGCTGAAGTTCATGTAACGCAACGGCAGCTCGATGTTTTCGTACACGTTCAGCTCGTCTATCAGGTTGAAGCTCTGGAAAACAAAACCGATGTTGCCTTTGCGGAATTTGGTGCGTTCGCACTCTTTCAAGGCCGACACTTCCTGTCCCAGCAACTCGTAGCTGCCCGAAGTGGGGTTGTCCAGCAGACCCAAAATGTTGAGCAGGGTAGACTTGCCGCAGCCCGAAGGCCCCATAATGGCCACAAATTCTCCTTCGTTAATCTGGAACGATACGTTGTCCAGGGCGACGGTTTCGATTTCTTCGGTTCTGAAAACCTTGCAGATGTCTGTAATCTTGATCATAATACTATTTTTGAGATGATAATTGCTGTTTGTTCGGGCATTTTCCTTAGCCTTAGGCTTAACGGTCCGCGCCCGCGCACAAAAACAGTATCCATTATCGTGCCAAAAGTATTATGGTGCTGAAAACCAGACGAATAATCATTTTCGTTCCGGCTTCGAAGTGTAAAGAAATTTTACAGCGGTGTAAAAAAACATTACCCTTGGTAAAATGTTAAAAATGGGGGGGGGTAAAAATGTGGTTGGAAGGCTTGGGCGGTTGGGGAGAAAGTATTAATTTTGCAGTTTCTAACATCAAGGTAATACTGGCTAACATTCATTAAGAAATGTTTCAAAACGATGAAGCTGGCCGGCAGGCCTTGATAAGCGGCAAATAGTGAACGACACATGTTGGGCCTTAGGCCTCGTAAAAACATATAATAATGTCGTAACTGCTTAAGTATCAATAAGATAGATACTTTCGCAGGACTTAAAGCATTTATGGAGAACGACAGCAAGCAATGGTACGTGCTGCGCGACCTCAAACGTCGCAACGCCAAAATGCCCGCCTACAAAATGTTGCAGGAGGCACCCTACAGCTTGCCGCAAGTATATACGCCCACCCGGGCCGGCCAGCCCGTGCTGCCCGATTTGCTCTTTGTGCGCGAAGAACGCCGCGTGCTAGACCCCATTATCGCCCAGACACCCACGCTGCAATACCGCTTTGCCCGAGGCTGCAAATACAACGACCCCATGCGGGTGCCGGACCGTCAGATGAACGAGTTCATGGACTTGGTCAGCCGCGCCGAAGAAGAGTTGCGTCGGCAAACCGATGAACTGCGCCGCAAGCACCGCGGCCGGCACGCGCAAGACGAAGATCCGCTGGACTATTATCTTTGGGGCGAAATCACCCCCGATATGCAAGGCATGGATGTCTGCGTCACGGAAGGACCCTTCAAGGGTTGCCGGGGTAAACTGCTTATGCCCGGCGCCGATGCTGCGGGCAAGAAGCATAACAAACGCGGCTACAAAAGCTTCAGCGTCTCCCTCGACGGTATCGTGCTGGCCAGCGTCAGCATCCCCTCCAAATTTCTGCGTCCTGCTGCTCAGGCCGCACTGCCAACATCCGAAACACCGCCAACACCCGATAAACAATGAAAACTTACCAGTACCACATTTTTGCGCCCTACCGCGTGTGTCCCATCGGCGCGCACGTAGACCATCAGCATGGGCTGGTGACAGGTTTTGCCATCAACAAAGGTGTCGACCTTTGGTTCGACGTACGCGACGACGCCATGGTCAAGCTCTCTTCGCTCAGTTTCGAGGGCGATGTTCAGTTCGATATCAGCCGACGCACCGAAGTGAAGGAAAAGCACTGGGGTGACTACGCGCGCGGTGCCAAATACGCCCTCAAGAAACGCTTCGAGCTGAACCGTGGCATAGAAGGTGTGATAAAAGGCTCGCTGCCCGTGGGTGGCCTGAGTTCGTCGGCAGCGGTGCTTATCGCTTACGTGATGGCCTTCGCACAGGCCAACGGCATACACCTGCAACCCTTCGAAATCGTGCAGATAGCCTCCGAAGCCGAGCGGGAATACATCGGCCTGAACAACGGTCTGCTCGACCAGGCCTGTATTGCACTGGGACGCAAGGACGGCCTGCTCTTCCTCGACTGCGACAGCAACGAATGGCGCATCATCAAGCGTCATCCCAAAATGCCCGATTTCGAGATTGGCATCTTCTTCTCGGGCCTGACGCGTTCGCTGGTCAATTCCGACTACAACCTGCGCGTGAGCGAATGCAAGACCGCCGCCTGGAACATGCTGGCTTATCAGAACGCCACGCTCAAGAGCCTCGACAAGACCTTTCTGCGCGACATCCCCAAGGAAACCTTCGACAAGACCCGCGATATGATGCCGCTACGCTTTGCCAAACGCGCAGAACATTTTTACAGCGAATACCGACGTGTGCGCCAAGGGGTTACGGCTTGGGAAACCGGCAACCTGCAACTCTTCGGCAAACTTTCGTTCGATTCTTGCGAAAGCTCCATCCACAACTACGAATGCGGATCGGCCGAGCTTATCGCCATCTACCGTATC
>CAYRHC010000169.1:0-4056 GCA_964423935.1 uncultured Bacteroidales bacterium
GGCTGCGGCCGGTGGCCGCAGCCCTCTTGACTTCTACTCCACTTCGCAGTCGTTCACAAAGTCGTAGAAAGTATTGCGCATTAAATCGGCCAGTTTCAGCTGATAACTGATGTAAGCCGACAAGTGGGTACTGTAAGCGTTATTCAGACGGTCGCGTTCCAGGGCCAAGTCTTGGCTGTCGATATCGCCGTCGGCATAGCGGGCGCGCGTGATTTCAAAGCTCTTTTCGGCCACCTCGATGTTTTTTTCGAGCAATTGCAGACGTTTAAGGCTGGTATTCACCTCCGCTACCAGGTTGCGCACTTCGCTCTCAATATTGCGACGCACCTTTTCCTGCTGATTCTTGGCCTTCTGCAGATTGGCCTCGGCTACCCTCACCTGCGCCTTGTTCTCGCCAAAGTCGAGAATGGGAATGCTGATGGTTAGGCCAACGCCGTAGTTCTGCGGACGCGCGATATAGTCTTTGGTGACATTGTCGAAAGAGGCGCCCAGCTCACCGTTATTACTCAGCTCGCTCACGCCCGATTTCTCGAAGTAAGCTGTCAGCGAAGCGGAAGGCAAGCCTTGGGCTTTCTGGCGCTTGATGTTCATTTCACGCAGTTCCAGCTGGATGGCCTGTTCCCTGATTTCCAGACGGTTCTTCATGGCCAAGTCGACAGCTTTCTGCGGGTCAATAATGACAGGCTTGTAGTCGAGCATATCCATGGTCAGGGCCACGCTGTCGCTGATGTCCAAGCCGATGAGTTCCTTGAAATTATTTTCTACCGACTGCTGGTTGATGAGCGATACCTCGAAATTATTGCGGGCCTCAGCCAAGTCCACTTCCATCTGCAAGACATCCACCTCTTTGATAAGGCCGGCATCGTGCTTGTGTTTGGCCAGCTGATAGGCTTCTTCCTGACGCTGCAGGTTGGTCTCGGAGAGTTCGCGGCTTTTCTGCATCTGCAACAGGTTATAGAAAGCACTCATCACGTTGTAGACCAAATCGAGGTCTTCGCGCTTAAGTTGTTTTTGGGTCTGCTCGTAATTCAAACGGGCCTGACGCATGGACGAGCGCACGTTATTATAGCCGTAGAAAGCATCCAGGGGCTGTTCAAAACCAATGCGCGTATTCATATTCATCAATCGCTTGGAATTGTAAATATCGTCGGTATGGCTCAGCGCACCGGTCACGTAAATACGACCGTCGGTAATAAGCGGCTGATTGACACTCAAACTGGTATTATAGGCCAACTGGCGCACCGGAAAATACGACAGACCCGTAGAGTCTTCGAAACTGCGGATGGTTTCGGTATATTGCGGCAGACCGAAGTTCAAGTCGATATGGGTCTTGAGTCCGGCCAGCGTAGCTTTCATATCGTATTCCATAATGAGTTTGTCCTGCTCCAGATTAAGCATGGAGATACTCTTGTTGCGGGCTATATCGAGGCTCTTTTCGAGCGTCAGGTAATACACTTCCGAACGGGCTGCCGGCACAAGGGCCAATACAGCAAGAATGGCTAAGATTGACTTTTTCATTATCTGATTCTTTATCCACGGGTTCTCATAATGGCTTCTTCCACATCATCGGGACGCTGGTTGGCCTGATCGGAAGAGATGACGCCGTCCTTGATAAAAATGATGCGGCGACTGTACTCGGCCACTTCGCGCTCGTGCGTGATGACAATAAGGGTGTTGCCCTCGCGGTGCAACTGGTCGAAAAGGGCCATGATTTCCACACCGGTCTTGGAGTCGAGGGCTCCCGTTGGCTCATCGGCCAGGAGGATGCCCGGATTGGTCACCAGCGCGCGCGCCACGGCCACACGCTGACGTTGGCCACCGCTCAGTTCCGAGGGCTTGTGGTCCATACGGTCGGCCAGTGACACTCTTTCCAGTGCGCGAATGGCCCGCTCGCGCCTTTCGGCGCGAGCCACCCCCGCATACAACAAGGGCAACTCCACGTTCTGCAAGGCCGACATCTTGGGCAAAAGGTTAAAATTCTGGAAGATAAAGCCAATTTCGCGGTTACGCATGGCCGAAAGTTCATCGTCGCTAAGCTGGCTCACATCGCGTCCGCGGAACTTGTAAGTGCCGGAGGTCGGCGTATCCAGGCAACCCAAAATATTCATCAATGTGGATTTACCCGAACCTGATGGGCCCATAATGGCCACATATTCGTTGGTATCTATGCTGAGATCGATACCGTTCAAGGCAGGAACCAAAAGATCCCCTATCTCGTACTTCTTGTATAAGTTATTGATTTCTATCAACATAATACCCTAAATTTATTCGTAGCGTATAGATTCGATGGGCGAAAGGTCGGCGGCCTTACGTGCCGGCAGGTAGCCGAAGCTGACACCCACAATCACCGAGAAGGTGAAGGCCACAAAGACCGAGTATACCTGCACGAAGGTGCTGACATTGGTAAAAGCGTTGATGCCCCACGAAAGTCCCAACCCCAGCACTATGCCTATCAGACCGCCCGTGATACTGATGGTAACGGCCTCAATGACAAACTGGCTCATGATGTCCGATTTGCGGGCTCCGATGGCACGGCGTATGCCTATTTCACGCGTACGTTCCATCACGGTGGCCAACATGATGTTCATGATGCCGATACCACCCACCAGCAGCGAGATAGCCGCAATGGCACCCAGCAAAAGGTCGTAAATGCGGCGCTCGTTTTCTTCCTGTTTGAGCAGCTCATAGGGAATGACGATGGTGTAGTCTTGGTTGTTGAAATGATGTTTGTCCAGCACCTGACGCATCAGCTCGGCCGAGGCGAGCAGATGCTTGGAATCGCTCAACTTGACGGTAATCTGCTTGATTTCGCTGGCCAATTGGTTATCCTTGGTGAAACGACGGTTGAAGGTACTGAGAGGAACGTAGACATCCTGGTTGAGGTCGCGCGAGGCCAGTTCACCCACCGTTTCGGTAAAGACAGCCTTCGAGGCCATCACGCCTATCACTTCCAGCCACTGGTCTTCCACCTTAATCTGCTGACCGATGGGGTCGGCATTGGCGAAAAATTCCTTGGCGATACCGGCGCCCAGCACACAGACCCTCATGCTGGCATCATACTGTTCCTGCGTGATGAAACGTCCCTGGGACACTTCGTAATTGAGGATATCGATAAAGGCGGGCGTAACGCCTATCAAGGTCGATTTGCAGCTGAGGTCGGCACGCTGCGATTCCACTTCGCGCTCAGCTTGAGGAGCCACATCGGTCACTTCGGGCAGGAGCTGTTTGATAGATTCGGCATCGGTCAGGCTCAGGCCTTGCGAGAACTTGGCCCGGACTTCCTCCAGTTCATCATCGCTCATCTGACGTTCACGCACGATGATATTGGTCACGCCCAAATCCTGATATTTGGCAATGGCTTCGCGTTTCGCCCCTTCGCCGATAGACAGCATGGCGATGACCGAGGCCACACCGAAGATGATGCCCAGCATCGTCAAAAAAGAGCGGAACTTATGGTCCAGCAAGGCATGGACGGCTATTCTGAAAATCTCATCTATCTGCATCTTCTGACTGTTTGATTTCTACGGGATATACCGACTGACCGGGGCGCAAGCCCTCGCCTTCCACCACACTGTAATTGGTGTTGCGTGCCACGAGTCGCACAGGCAGGTCGGTTTTCTGACCCAGCAACTGCGATACCCGTACATAATATTGTTTATCCTGACGCCATACACATTCGTTGGGAACATAAAGCACGTCCTTCAAGTCTTGGGATATCATTTCACAGCTGACGGTCATGCCGGGCTTGAGGCGCAAATCGCTGGAATCCAGCTTGACAGTGACATCGAACACCTTGCGGTAGTCGCTTGTATTGCCGGTATGGCAAAGAATGCCGATTTTTTCCACCTTGGCACTGAAGGCCAGTTCGGGCATCGCATCCATGCGCACCACCACCGGCATACCTTCGTACACTTTGGAGCGGTCTATTTCGTTAATGGTCGTCTTGACCTTCATCCAAGTCATATCAGGCACGCTGCCGTAGGAGTTGCCCACCTGCACTTCGTCGCCCAACTGCAACTGCGGACCGCGTCCACGGCGTTTGCTTGCCACTTGGAA
>CAYRHC010000170.1:0-4053 GCA_964423935.1 uncultured Bacteroidales bacterium
CAAGTACGACTACGCAGTCTTGTATGTGGGCATAGAAAAAGTGGGCCGTGGTCGCTATCATGCTCGTTTTGAGAAGCTTTGCGACGAGCCCACTTTAACTGCAGACGGAGAGATTACCGAAAAGTATGTCCGTCTATTGGAAAAAGATATCCAGGCTGCGCCAGAACCTTGGCTCTGGACACATAACCGTTGGAAGTTTAAAAGATAACCGGCTGTTACATGCCGCCGTCTACGTGGATAACCTGACCGGTGATGTAGCTCGACATATCGCTGGCCAGGAAGGTCGCCACATTGGCAATGTCTTCCGGTGTGCCACCGCGACGTAGGGGAATGGTTTTCAGCCAGTTTTCGCGGGTTTCCTCGCTAAGTTTGCCGGTCATTTCTGTGATGATGAATCCGGGAGCGATGGCGTTGGCGCGAATGCCCTTGGAACCCATTTCCTTGGCGATGGACTTGGCCAAACCTATCATGCCGGCCTTGGATGCGGCGTAGTTGCATTGTCCTGCATTGCCGCCCACACCTACCACCGACGACATATTGATGATGCTGCCGCTCTTCTGGCGCATCATGACGGGTACCACGGCGTGGCTGAAGTTGAAGGCCGACTTCAAGTTGACGGTGATGACGGCATCCCACTGTTCCTCGCTCATGCGCAGAAGCAGACCGTCGCGGGTGATACCGGCGTTGTTCACCAGCACATCGATATGGCCGAAATCAGCGACAATCTGCTTGACTACCTCGTGGCTTTCCTGAAAGCTGGCGGCATTCGAAACATAACCCTTGGCCTTGATGCCAAAAGCCAGCAGTTCGTTAAGCGTGTTGTTGAAGTTCTCGTCTTCACGTATATCGGTAAAGGCGATGTCGGCACCTTCGGAGGCGAACTTCAGGGCCAAAGCCTTGCCGATACCTCTTGCTGCGCCGGTAATAAGCGCTACTTTGTTTTCCAGTAATTGCATAGTTCCTTATTTAGAATCCTTGTTCTCGTCTAATTTTTCGTTGTCTATCAAAGCGAACGAAAGACGTGCTTCCGTGCATTTCTTGCCATTGACTTCGGCTTTGGCATCGATAAAGAAAAACAGGCCCTTGCTCATGGCAATCTGCCCGGTTACCTCGACAGTGTCGCCCGGATGTACCGATTCGTGAAAACGGACCTTGTCCATGCCCGTGTAAAGAGGCGTGCGTCCCACAAGATAATCTTGTACCAACAGGGCGCTGCATTGTCCCATAATTTCACAAAGGATGACACCGGGTACCACGGGATGTCCGGGAAAATGTCCCTGCAAAAAATACTCATCACCTTTAACGGTGTACCGTCCGTGAGCCACCTTGTTTTCGTCGATGGCCATTTCGTCTACCAGCAGCATGGGCTCGCGATGGGGCAACAGCTGCTTGATTTCTTCTCTGTTCATATGCTATAGTTTTCTCAAAGCCACGCAGGCGTTGTGACCGCCAAAACCCAAAGAGGTGGAGATGGCGATGCTTAGGTCGGCCTTGACGGCCTTGCCGGGGGTGTAATCAAGATCGCATTCCGGGTCGGGATTCTCTAGTCCGATGGTGGGCGGAACCAAACCGTTGTGCAGTGCCAAGGTGGCGGCGATGATTTCGACAGCACCGGAAGCACCCAGCATGTGGCCCGTCATGGATTTGGTGGAGCAGATGTGGGCCTTGTGGGCTGCCTCTTCGCCCATAGCCAATTTGATGGCTTGAGTCTCCGACTTGTCGTTGAGCGGTGTGCTGGTGCCGTGTGCATTGATGTGCAGCACGTCCTTGTCGGGGTCGAAGGCGGCTTGCTCCAATGCCTGGCTGATAGCGCGGGCTGCGCAGGAACCGTCGGGACGGGGCGCCGTATAGTGGTATGCGTCGCAGGTGTTGCCATAGCCGCAAACTTCGGCATAGATTTTGGCACCGCGAGCCTTGGCATGTTCATATTCTTCCAGTATGACGATGCCCGAACCTTCGGCAATGACGAAGCCGTTGCGGTTGACATCGAAGGGAATGGATGCCTTCAAGGGGTCTTGGGTGCGGCTCAGCGCCTTGCTGTTCATAAAACCGCCCACGGCCAAGGGATGAACACAAGCTTCGGCACCGCCGGCGATGATGGCGTCGGCATAGCCGCCTGCGATGCAACGGTAAGCTTCACCTATGGCATGTGTTCCTGTGGCACAGGCTGTTACAACCGGAAGGCAAGGACCTTGTGCGTTGTGCGCGATGGCGATGTTGCCCGCAGCGATGTTCGAAATCATCATCGGGACAAACAGCGGCGATATCATCTTGGGGCCTTTGGTGATCAACTTTTCCGTCTCGTTGACAAAGGTGTGCATGCCACCGATGCCCGAGCCTACGTATACGCCGAAGCGTTCGCTGTCAACAGTACCTTCGATACCGCTGTCGGCAATGGCTTGATTGGCGGCGCACATGGCAAATTGCGAATAACGGTCGCTACGGCGTATCGAACCGGCATCCATACCGTGTTCGGCGGGGTTGAAGTCCTTTACCTCGCCCGCCACTTTGACAGGCAGGTCGTCGGTGGAGAAAGCCTTGATGAAATCGATGCCGCATCGTCCCTCGGAGAGGCTGTTCCAGAATGATTCTATATTGTTTCCTACGGGAGTAATGGCTCCCAAACCAGTAATGACTACTCTTTTCATGTGTGTTTTGTGTGGATGATTATTTGCCCATCAGCGACTGGGCTTGGGCTACCATACTTGCTACGATGTCTTTGGCGGGACGGATACGGTTGGCCAGACCGGCGCTTTGACCGGCCATAAAGCTGCCTTCATTCTCGTTACCCTCGCGGGCTGCCTTACGCAGCGACCCGGCACCGAAGGCCATAATCTGTTCGGGGGTACTTTCGGGGTTCTTCTCCAGTTCGGCGAAACCTCGGGTGAAGGGTGTCTTGAGAGCGCGCACGGGATGTCCCAGCGTCTTGCCCGTGACGGCCGTGTCGGTACCGGCGGCCTTTAGAATCTTGTCCTTGTAGTTTTGGTGGATGGTGCATTCTTCGGCTACCAGAAAACAGGTGCCGCACTGTACGCCCTCGGCACCCAGCATGAAAGCGGCAGCCATGCCGCGGCCGTCGGCGATGCCGCCGGCCGCGATAACCGGCACACTGACTGCATCACAAACCTGCGGAACCAGCGCCATGGTGTTCATCTCGCCGATATGGCCGCCCGATTCGGCACCTTCTGCAATGATGGCGCAGGCACCCAGGCGTTCCATACGGATGGCCAAAGCGGGAGCGGCCACCACGGGTATCACCTTGATGCCGGCTTCCAACCAGTCTTTCATATATTTGGAGGGAGAACCCGCACCGGTGGTCACCACGGGCACCTTTTCTTCAATGACAATGCGGGCCACTTCTTCGGCAAAGCGGTCTTGCAACATGATGTTGACACCGAAAGGCTTGTCGGTGAGCTGTTTGCACTTACGTATTTCCTGACGCACGGCTTCCGTGCCGCCATAGATGGACGAGATAATGCCCAGACCGCCGGCGTTGGAAACGGCACTGGCCAGACTGGCGTCGGCCACCCAGGCCATACCGCCTTGAATAACGGGATATTCTATATTCAGAAGTTCAGTAATTCTTGTTTTCATAACTTCAACTTTAAAAGTCTGCAAAGATAATGGTTTTTTCCACAATGCAAGCTACCACTGCATCAGGCAGGAACCTGTAGAGAAACCGGCACCGAAGGCGCTGAGTATCATATTGTCACCTTCCTTGAGCGTGCCGGCACGGTTGAGCTCGTCCAGCAACACCGGAATGCTGGCCGATGAGGTATTGCCCGTGTGGCTGATATTCTGGTGAAACTTGTTGTGGTCTTCTTTCAAATTCAGGCAGATGCTGTCGAGTATGCGCTCGTTGGCCTGATGCAGCACATAATGCTGGATGTCCTTGCTGTCGAGATGACATTCGTCCATCAAGGCGTGGATGTCGTTCATGGCAGCCGTGACGGCCATGCGGAAAACTTCACGGCCTTCCATGTGCAGGGCGCTTTTCTTGTTGGCGGGCTGTGCATCGAAAGGTGTGGTGTTGATGTCCTGCTTCTGGTACAG
>CAYRHC010000171.1:0-4041 GCA_964423935.1 uncultured Bacteroidales bacterium
CGAAACTGGTGCTCTATGGTTTTTCACTGCCATCGAAGCTGATATTGCCGAACAAGTCGGTACCAGTAAACTTGACTTGATAAGGCCAATGTTCGTCGTTGCTGTTGTTTTCGTCCCAAAGATGTTGCAAATAACGCTTGGGCGTGGCGGCCACTACCATATAAAGCTTCTGGCAACCCGTCGGAACCGTGTATTCGATATCGGCCGAACTGCTCACCACCGTAGGCGTGCTGTATTGACGGCTAGCGTCCTGCATAAGGGCTACAAAGCCCACTCTCCATTGGGCGATGGATGGGTCGCTCACTTTGTGGTAAGGAGCCTGGCCCACCAGCGACTCGAAGCGCACGGAAATTTGCTGTCCGTCTTCGGGCAGGTTCAAGCGGATATGGTTAAAGCCTGTGGCCTCGGGAGCGCGGGCGGTGTCCACCGCATAGAAGCCGGTAGCGGCATCGTACTTGGAAGCCCAACCGATTTTGCCGATATAGTCTTTGCCGAACTCACTCACGGGAGCCGTAACACCCGTCAACTGGCCTTCGTAAAGATTGGTGGCCTCCACAGGGAAGTCCCAGCTCACACAGCGGGCTGCATAGTCATAAAGCTCGTCGTTGAGCTGCTCAATGCCCAGGTTGTGCTTGCGCTGATAGGTCTCGATAGGATCCTCCGGCTTCTGACAGAGCCGCCAAAGTTCGCCTATTTCCTGAACACCATGCAGACTGGCCCAGTACCACATCAGAAAATAACTGGCATAGCGTTGGTGCTCGTGCGTGAAGTGACGATGGCAATTATTGACGAATTCGGTAAAATTGACTGTCGTGAAGGCCTGTTCGCAGTAGCTCTGGTAGGCCTGCCACTGAGCGCATTGTTCCCAGAAGCCGCATCCCTGCCCTATTTCATAGCGCCAGCCCGTGGAGAAATCGTTGGAAGCGCCGCTGGCAATGGCATCGGCATAAACCTGGTACTGGAAGCTATGACCTATCTCGTGAGCGATGGTGCTGCCCACAGGCTTGCAGGTGGCGGGATTGATCCAGAGCGCACCGATAACGTTGTCGTAACCGCTGCCATAGGCCATCCAAGTAGTGGTATGGTGCAGATAGATCTGCATTTTATATTTGTCGAGATTGGACGAGCCTTTCCCGGTTTCTGCAAATTTAAGTTGTTCAATGTTGACGCGATAGAACTCTTCGGCCTTCTGCAAAAGGTCGTCGATATCCACATACATCACGTCAGAAGCATCGAGCGTTTTGGGGGATGTGTTCTCTACCCCGGCCTGCTGGCCATAGAGACCATAGGCGCCATATTCCTTGCCCCAGAACAGGAAGAAATGTTCGCTCTGGGCACTGCGACACCAGCTCCATTGAGCATCGCTGCGCAGCATATTAAACCCGCTGAATTCCGCAGGTTTATAGTATTTGTCGATATTGGGGACATCCGCTGCCGAAATAATCAGCGCAGCCATCTCCTGTATGACGGTGATTTTCGCTTTGGAGGCTCCGGAAATAATACTGCAGGTAGCCCTGCGGGTAGCGCCGGTATTCTCTTTGGCAATAAAGGTGATGGTGTTGAACTTTCTTACACCGCCCTCCATCTTGTCGGCAGAGAGCCATTCGCGGGCTTCTTCGGGAATCTCCAGTTTCCACTGGTGATCGCAGGAGAAGGTGATTTTTGCTTCAGCACCTTCATCGGATGCCAAGGTCAGAGATGAAGACGACCCTGAAACCGTGATGGTTGCCTCGTAGGTATCTTCCGGTTCGGATTGCAGCTTGTTGCAACCCGTAAAGGACATCATTGCCACAAACAGAGCGAGCAAGCATAAACAACGGTGAATGGCTTTCATAGATTAAGAATTCGTTTTGAAAAAAAGCAGGGGCACATATGATGCCCCTGCTTTAGGTTGACAGTTCAGATTATTCAGCAGGAAGATTAAAAGTAATCTTGAAGTTGACGGTAGCAGTTGCGCTAACGGTTTCGGCCGTATAGGTCACCTGTACCTTGAAGGTGTCGATGGTCTTGCCGTTGACACCTGCCATATCAGATTCATAGAAACCTACCATAGCAGTATAGTTGTTGTAGAACTCAGCAAAGTAGCTGCGGATGTTATTGCCGGCATCGTCGGTAGTGCCATATTCGCACCAAGCGCCGTTAGCATCGAACCAGCAGCCCATAATGCCGCCACCGCTCTGGGTAACTTCCGTTTCGCCTACAAATGCCTTGCAGGTAACCTGACCGGCGGTAACAGCATTTGCAAATTGTTCAGCGGTAATCTGGAAAGCGTCTGCAAGACCTTCGCTCAGGTCAACGGTGCAGCCATCGCTGGAAGTAACGTTGAAGATAGCGTCAACACTTGCATCATGCATCTTGGTTTCGTCAGCGGGAACGACCTTTTCGATACCCTTGATGTTAACCTTAACAGTAACCTTGTAAGCCTTCATGTCGGCGGGGTTCACAAAAGCGATGGCACCCTGACAGGTCTGGCCGGCCAAAGTTGCATCGGGAAACATGCAGAAAGACCAATAGCCGGGATCCTTGTTGATGTCGATACCGCAACCTTCGCCCCAAGATTGAACGTCACCAGCCACACTGTACCAGAAGTTGGTACCGGGGATTGGATTCACACTGCCGTCAGCGTTGATAGCGTAGATGGTAGCGTCATCAGCGGCAATGCCGATAGCAGCTTCAATAGCAGTGGGATCTATCTTCTCGGCGATAGAGAAGGCAGCGTATTCACCATTGTAGTCAACAGTTTCTTCGATGGTTTGTTCGCCAGCGATGCTGAGTTCAACTGCACCGGCTTCTACGAAGTTGATATTCCATTCAACATAGAAAAGTCTTTCCTGTTCGGTTTCGGGAACAATGTAATAGAATACTTCCGTGAAGACTTCCTTGGTTCCGGCCTCGTGGCTGGCACCATCGTAAATACCGAAGTTGAAGATAGCAGCCAAAGTTTCTTCTGTGGGAGCTTCTTCGCCCCAAGTAGCCTGGCTTTCTGCGGCAACCACCCAGCCGTTTTCATCACGGCCGTTCCAATAGGTAAGTTTGGAATCGGTGCCTACCCAGTGACCGAAGTTGTTGCAGGTAGAAGGAACGAATCTGAGATCTTCATAGTTGTTGCCATTAACAAGACCGAATTGGATGGTGTTGTTTATCTGAGCAGTAGTACCATCGGCTGCAGAGCCTTCATATGTACCCATAGCTGCGTAGAACTCGGCAGCGGTCATATCAAAGAAAGCCAAAATTTCTTCGCCGGGCATCTGGGCATTGGCATAGTCACTGCCAACGATGAAGTCAACATCGACCTTAACTGTTTTTTCTACAGATTAGCCTTCTTCACCTCCACCTTGTTCTTGTTTCGGAGTTTTCTCACAAGCTGCAAAGCAAAGCACAGCTGCAGCAAGCATAAAGATTCTAAAATACTTTTTCATCTTGTTGTTTTTAAAAGTTGATAGTAAAGTTATTAGTTGTAAAACAAGTAGTTTCAGAGACTATTCGTCAAGAGAATCCACGAAACCGTAATTCTGCTTGATATTCTTGTTAGACTGAACGAAGTCGGTGAAGATGGGGAACACGTTGTTATGCCAATCGCCCACCGCCATTTTGTTCTTACGGCAGAACCAAGTCTTGCCATTGTAAACGTTGCGGCCATCGCTCAGCATAAAGCGCTGCAGGTCTTGCTTGCGGTGATGTTCGCCAACAAATTCCCAAGCCAGGTCATCCAACAAACCGCCCAGTTCGATGGTAGCCTCTCTGTCTTGCGTATAGTTGGTGAAAGAAGCCGGCTTGACATTGCCGTCGGCATCGTACTTGAAGTCTGCATAAGGATTGGCGGAGGTGCTGGTGGTGCACTCGCGCACACCGTAGTCGTACTGGCTGTCGGCGCGAAGCTGTTCGGCGGTACGGATAGCCTTGGCAGGATTGTTCTTGAATGCACGCTCGCGTACCTTGGTTACCCAACCGGCTGCGTCGTTATCGCCGTAACCTTCAATGCCACCGGGAGTACGGAGCACAGTTTCGGCCATGATAAAGTAAGCGTCAGACAAACGGTAG
>CAYRHC010000172.1:0-3993 GCA_964423935.1 uncultured Bacteroidales bacterium
TCGCTCCTTTGCTCCGTAGCCTTTGGTTGCAGGTACACAATCTTGCCTATAATTCCGACCTGCCACGTCTGTGCCATATGTTTATCAAAGACCAAGACGCCATGGCCGCCACCGATGTCGCCAACCTACAGCTGCTGGCTCAGGAAGTGGGCCATACGGGAGCTGTCGATACGGCTTTCTGCAACTATTACCTTGAAAC
Source organism: uncultured Bacteroidales bacterium (assembly GCA_964423935.1). Classification (GTDB taxonomy): domain Bacteria; phylum Bacteroidota; class Bacteroidia; order Bacteroidales; family UBA1402; genus UBA1757. The sequence goes on from CAYRHC010000172.1 coordinate 200, forward strand.
CTTTAATACAGGTGTGCATTTCTCTTTCATCGCATCGGTTATCGCCATGCTGGCTTCTTTGGCTATCTTCTTGGCCGTCAAGAACCGTCTGCCTAATCCTGCCAAGAAAGAAAAGAAGGCTGTCGAGGCTTACACCGAAGAAGAAAGACAGGCTAATGCCAAGGAAATCAGACAAAGGCTTTATGCTTTGTTCGCAGTACTGGGCGTTGCCGTATTCTTCTGGTTCTCCTTCCATCAGAATGGTCAGTCGTTGTCGATTTTTGCCCGCGACTTCGTGACCACTACCACTATTCCGCCGGAAATTTGGCAGTGCATCAATCCCTTGTTTGTCATCATCTTGACCCCGATTGTTATGTGGATTTTCTCCAGCCTGGCACACAAAGGCAAAGAGGTGTCTACGCCCCGCAAAATCGCCATCGGTATGTTCGTGGCCGCGTGTGCCTACATATTGCTGATGATTGTGGCCATGGTACATAATTATCCTTCGGGCGTTGAATTCCGCGCTTTGAGCGATGCTGTGAAACTCTCTATGAAGTCGAGCCCGATGGTGCTGATTGCCACCTATTTCTTCTTGACGGTTGCCGAACTGTTCATCTCACCGCTGGGCTTGTCGTTCGTATCGAAGATTGCACCGCGTCATCTGCAGGGCATCTGTCAAGGTTTGTGGCTGACGGCTACCGCTATCGGCAACTTGTTCATCGCCTTGGGTGTGGCTATGCTGAATTCTTTCCCGCATCAGTGGATGTGCTGGGCAGTGTTCGCGGGCTTCTGCCTCATTTCGATGGGCGTGATGCTGGGTATGGTTCGCTGGCTGGAGAAGGTAGCGAAATAGAATTTGTAAAAGGAGAGCTGGCGCTACTCCATATCGAGATTGAGTTCTTGATATAGTTTGGCGAAGGCTGAATTTTTCTCAAGCATAGTCTTGAGTTGGTCTTGGGGAGTGAGGGCTTTTTTGTTCTCCTCCCCTTCGCTTATGCGTAAGTGCATGCTGATATGGCTGTTGTGCAGTTTCTCCCGCAGAAAACCTTCGATACTGTATTTCAGTTCTAACAGGCTTTTCTCTGTGAAGCTCTGGAAAACGACAAATTCAAAATTACAATCGTCCTGCAGCAAGGGCTCTTGGCTAGTCATGACGTTCATAATCTGAGGGTTGTCTTTGAGCGTGAGGGCAAATTCGTTCCAATATTTGGTCAGCTCACTTTGGTTGAACGGCTGGTTCTCTTCAACGGTAGCCGCCTGTGGCTCTGGCTTTTCCGGTTTTGTCTGCTCTTTGCCGTTGCCGTTGATGGAGATGGTTTTGAGCTTGGAGAGGCTGGAAACTTTGGGCTTGGTTGCCGGCTGGGCACCGGTCTGTTGCGCCGTGGGCGGCTGGCTGACAGGCGCTTGCCGGGTTGGGGCAGGTTGAGGGGTTTGCGTTGCGTTAGTGACCGGTGCGGGGGCTGCGGCCTGCGGCTTGGCCGCAGGCGAGCCGCTGGCCGCAGCACCGCCCTGCACCCCCGCAGCCTTAAGCGTTTGCGGCTTGCCATCGGGCGCGCCGTCCAGTCCCGGCCCTTGGCACAGACGTAGCAGACAAAGCTCTACCAGCAGGCGTTTGTTGCGGCTGGCGCTGTATTGCAGACAGCATTCGTTGCAAAGTTTCAGCGCCCAAACCAGATAATTGAAATCGCAGGCTTGGGCCTGTCGACAGTAGCGTTCCTTGATGCTGTTGCCCACCTCGAGCAGACTGACGGTGCGTTGGTCTTTGCAAACCAGCAGGTCGCGCAGGTGCGAGGCCAGTCCGTTGATGAAATGGAGCCCCTCGAACCCGAGATTAAGTACTTCGTTGAACAGGAGCAGGGCTTCGGTACTTTGGTGTTGCAGGAAGGCATCAATCAAACGGAAATAATAGTCGTAGTCCAGTACGTTCAGGTTGTCGATAACGGCCTTGTAGGTGATATGCCCTTCGCCGAAGCTGTTCACCTGATCGAAGATGGATAGGGCATCGCGCATGCCGCCATCTGCCTTCATGGCGATGATGTTCAGGGCTTCGGGTTCGTAACTGATACCTTCGCTTTTGGCGACAAACTGTAAGTGTTCCTCAATGTCTGTCACGCTGATACGGTGAAAATCGTAAATCTGGCAGCGAGACAAGATGGTGGGGATTATTTTATGCTTCTCGGTGGTGGCCAAGATGAACACGGCATAAGCCGGCGGCTCTTCCAATGTTTTGAGAAAAGCGTTGAAAGCAGCAGGCGAGAGCATGTGAACCTCATCGATGATGTAGACCTTGTATTTGCCCAGCACGGGAGGAGTGCGCACCTGCTCGGTAAGCTGGCGGATGTCGTCGACCGAGTTGTTGGAGGCAGCATCGAGCTCTATGATGTTGAAAGAACGCTGGGTGTTGAAGGCTCGGCACGATTCACATTCGTTGCAGGCTTGCCCGTCTTCGTGCGGATGCATGCAGTTGATGGTTTTGGCGAAAATGCGCGCACAAGTGGTCTTGCCAACGCCCCGCGGGCCGCAGAATAGGTAGGCATGCGCCAGCTGCTTGTTCTTGACGGCATTCTGCAACGTGGTGGTCAAAGCCTTCTGTCCCACCACCGAAGCAAAGGTATCCGGACGGTATTTTCTTGCCGAAACGATATAATTGTCCATAGTAATTAATTTGCCAGCGAAGATAGACAGAAATGGAAAAAAATCCGTTCCTTTGTGTTGAAAAAAATAGGAGTTGCCTGGCAATGAACAAGCTTAAGGAGTTTTATTTGAAAATAAAGCCGTATCTGCCCAACAAGTACATTATCGCTCTGGTTGTTTTTGCTCTCTTGATGGTTTTCTTCGACAGCAACAACCTTATCAAGCGTATGCGCTATAACCGCAAGGCCGAGGCTTTGCGCCGCGAGATTCGTGACTATGAGCGTCAGCGCGAAGAGACCATGCGTCAGCTTGAGGACTTGCGCATCGGTACCGAAGAGCTTGAAAAGATTGCCCGCGAACAATATCTGATGAAAAAAGACAACGAAGAAATCATTATCATTGAGGAACCATGAAAAAACTGTTTGTCTTTTCGGCTCTCTTAATGGTGGCCGCCGTCATTGTCAATTTTGAAAGTGGCTTCGTTTACGGAAAATTCCTTTTTGGTGCCGGAGGATTGGGCTATATCGCCTGCCGGGTTATGTCGGTATACAAGGGGGATGATTTTCGTCTTAAACGACTAAATCGTCTCTATGGCTTTTGTGGTATTCTGGTGATACTTGCCGGCTATCTGATTTTTGCCGGCAACAACGCCTACATTGTGGTGCTGCTTTTAGTGTCGTTGCTGGAACTTTTCTTGAGTTATCGCAGCGACTACTACCACAATCATCCTCTGAAATAGAAGAAATGTCGTCCGATAGTTTCCGCTTCAAACAGTTTGAAGTGTTTCACGACCGTTGTGCCATGAAGGTGGGTATGGACGGCGTCAGTCTGGGCGCTTGGGCCTGCCTTCCTGAGAGCGTGGACCCTGTAGGCGCTCCCATACTCGACATTGGTACCGGTTCGGGCCTTATCGCATTGATGTTGGCTCAGAGATATCCGCTGGCACAGATTGATGCGGTAGAAATTGATTCCGAGGCCGCAGCGCAGGCTGCCGCAAATGTGCAGCGCAGTCCTTGGTCGGGACAGATAAAGGTGCATTGCGCATCTTTCCCTGAGGTCTTGAGCGGCGGCTGCCTGAGCAAGGCGGTGGGCGGCTATCGGCTTGCCGTCTGCAATCCGCCCTTTTTCAAAGGGGCGTTGCAGCCAGCGGACGCTGGCCGCAACCGCGCCCGCCACCTGGG
>CAYRHC010000173.1:0-3974 GCA_964423935.1 uncultured Bacteroidales bacterium
AAAAGTATCGTCCAAAAGTTGCCGGAAAAGGCCAAGAGCAGCAGCCCTATCGGGGTGAAGCACATGCCCACCGACAGGGCATAGGGCCGCGGCCTCTTATCGGCATACAGCCCGACAAAAGGTTGCAGTATGGACGAAGTCATTTGGAAGACAAAAGTGATGATGCCTATCTGGGCGAACGTAAATCCGAATTTATCCTTCACCATCGGATAGATGGCCGGGATGACCGACTGTATCATATCGTTCAGGAAATGCGAGATGCTACAGATGATAAGCATCGAATACACCGTTCCTTCGGTCATCGCCGGATTACCGGTGAGCTTGCTGCCTAAAGCTCTGATATTCATTTCTATTCTTGGTGCTGCGGGCAAGCTTGGCACAAGGGACAGGCCAGTTTCTTAAGACAAGGTTCCAAGGCCATTTCCTGAGGGTTGGTACCGGGAACTCCCTGCGGCACTTCCTCGCCAAGCAAGGCAAAGAGTTCCTGCCAATAGAGCGGAATCTCGCCGTTGGCATCCTTCCAGTTCATCGGCACTTCAGCGAAAAGATGCTCTCCAGTGGCGGTAACATAAGCATTGTAGACCAGTTCGCTGCAATACATTGCTCCATTGTCGGGCCGGAAATGCAAATCGTAGGGTTGTCCGATGAAGCTTTTGGCATTTTCCACAAAGGCGGCTGCCTGCGCTGCCTCAACATTGGGCCGCAGCACCTCAAATACCGGCAGGCTGCCGTCTTTAAGCGTGAAGTCGGTCAGGAAAGTATCGAGCGGATAGCGGTCTACGCCATGCTTGATGGTAGCATCGATAATCCAGAGAGAATCGCCCTGCACTTCGAGTATTGCCACATGTATCTTCATCAGAGAGGCACCTTGGGAAGTGGATGCGCCGATGGCTCCCGACATGGAGTCGTCATTCAGGTCGTAGTCGGAAGGAATGGACACAAAAACAAGGTCGCCCGTGCGGAGCGCAGTCTCGGCATTTCGGGTACAAGACAGCGTCAAGACCGCCAGCGCGGCCATCACGACAAAAAAGTAGCGTTTCATATTAGTAGCTGTTTTCATTGCGGGTGCAAACTTACAAAAGTCTTGCGTTATTTTACAGAATACTTAGTACGTTTGCAGACACCTTCACAGAAGGATAACCGAGAATAAGAAACTATGGATTTTTACGTAAGTGACAGAATGACAACGGCGCCGCAATCCTTTGCAACGCCTCTGCAAGAAAAAGTCTATCAAACGCTCGAAGCGCTGCAGATTCCTTTTGAAAGAGTCGATACCGACCCGGGCATCACCATGGAAGATTGCCAAAACATCAACGCGGGGATAGGCGGACGCATTGTCAAGACGCTGTTTCTCTGCAACCGCCAGCAGACCAATTTTTATCTTTACGTGACACAAGACGACAAACCATTCGTCACCAAGGATTTCGGAGCGGCGCTGGGCATACCCCGGGTATCGTTCGCTTCGGGCGAATGGCTTATGGCCAAAGTAGGCACCGAACACGGCGCATCCACTATTCTCAGTGCTTGTCTGCCCTCGGCCAAGGACGTGCGTTTTGTCATCGACCGCGAGGTGCTGCAGAGCGCCAGCTTCTGCTGCACCGACGGCACAGCCACCTGCTTTATCAAAATCGGTACCCGCGATTTGCTCGACGTGTACCTGCCCCACTGCGGTCATTGTCCGGAAATTATCTGAACCCAACCTCCATATTGATGATGTTTTTTAGAAAAACATTACCTTTGCGGCCAAATTTGGAAAACGCCTTTTAAAACGAAAAAACCATGTGCGGAATTGTTGGATATATAGGCAAAAGAGATGCCTACAGCGTGTTAATAAAGGGTCTTAAACGTCTGGAATACAGAGGCTACGACAGTGCAGGCATCGCCTTGATAACCGACAGCGGACAACTGGCCGTGTACAAGACCAAAGGCAAAGTTGACGACCTTGAAAACTACGCAGCCGACAAAGACATCAGCGGCAACATCGGTATAGGCCACACCCGTTGGGCCACCCACGGCGAACCCAGCACCCGCAACGCCCACCCGCACCTTTCCGCATCGGGCAATCTGGCCATCATACACAACGGCATTATCGAAAACTATACCGTCATCAAGGAGAACCTGCAGGCCAAGGGCGTGCGCTTCAGCAGCGACACCGACACCGAAGTGCTGATTCAGCTTATCGAATACATCCAGACCGAACAACACTGCGACCTGCTCACGGCTGTACGCCGCGCACTGCGTCAGGTTATCGGTGCGTACGCCATTGCCGTGCTCGACCGCCACAACCCCAACCAGATTATCGCCGCCCGCAAGAGCAGCCCGCTGGTTATCGGCATTGGTGACGACGAATTCTTCATCGGTTCCGACGCCACCCCCATCATCGAATATACCGACAAGATGGTGTACCTCGACGACAAGGACGTGGCCATCATCAACCGCAAGGAAAACAGCGTCAGATTTGTCAATTTCAACAATCAGGAACAGACCCACGACATCCAAAAAGTGGATCTCGACCTGGGACAGATAGAAAAAGGCGGCTATCCGCACTTTATGCTCAAGGAAATTTTCGAACAGCCTTCTTGCCTGAAGGATTCCATGCGCGGACGCGTGAATGTGGAGGCTAACAATGTGGCACTGTCGGCCGTTATCGACTACCGCCAGCAACTGCTTGAGGCGCAGCGCATCGTTATTGTGGGCTGCGGCACCAGCTGGCACGCGGGCCTTATCGGCAAACATTTGTTCGAGGGCATCTGCAAAGTGCCCACCGTGGTGGAATACGCTTCGGAGTTCCGCTACAGCGACCCCGTTATCCATCCCAAGGACATTGTCATTGCCATTTCACAGTCGGGCGAAACGGCCGACACTTTGGCGGCCGTCGAGCTGGCCAAGGAGCGCGGCGCTTTTATTTACGGCATCTGTAACTCTATCGGTTCGTCCATTGCACGCGCGGCCCATACGGGTTCGTACATCCACGTTGGTCCCGAAATCGGCGTCGCCTCAACCAAAGCATTCACCGGCCAAGTTACCGTACTTACCATGCTGGCGCTGGCCATGGGCAAATTGCGCGGCACCATTGACGAAGCGCACTATATCGAATTGGTCAAGGGATTGAGCGAAATTCCCGCCAAGCAGGAACAGTTGCTGGCCCAAAGCGACCGCATCCGCGAAATTTCCAAGACGTTCACTTACGCCCACAACTTCCTTTATCTGGGCCGAGGCTACAATTATCCCGTTGCGCTGGAAGGCGCTCTCAAACTGAAGGAAATCAGCTACATCCATGCCGAAGGCTACCCCGCCGCCGAAATGAAACACGGCCCCATCGCCCTGATTGACGAGGAAATGCCGGTGGTTTTCATCGCCACACAGAACCCCTTGTACGAAAAGCTGATGAGCAATGTGCAGGAAATCAAGGCGCGTCGCGGCCACGTTATCGCGCTGGTGTCCGAAGGTGACGTCACCATGAAGCAGATGGCCGACGAATACATCGAGATTCCCAAGACGCTCGAATGCCTGGAGCCGCTGCTCACCACCATTCCCCTACAGCTGCTGGCCTATCATGTGGCCATCTGCAAAGGCAAGGACGTAGACCAACCCCGCAACCTGGCCAAATCCGTCACGGTAGAATAGCCGCATTTTCCCAGCCTCAAGTGCGGAAAAATGTAGTACAACAACTTTGCTTCCCTTATAACGATATTATCATCAGAGAAAGATCAAGCAAAAAAGGTTGTATTCCTTGATGAGTTGTCGTGGATGAACGGCTCAGACAATTCCTTCCTTACGGCATTAGAATGGTTTTGGAATAGTTGGGCATCGGCTCGAAACGACATCATGCTCGTATGCTGTAGTTCGGCCACATCGTGGATTATCAACAAAGTATTTTGCAACCACGGAGGACTTTATGGCAGGGTAACCGATCGTATACATCTGCATCGCAAGTGTTGGAGGAATTGGAACAAAGCGATTTTTTACGGCGG
>CAYRHC010000174.1:0-3950 GCA_964423935.1 uncultured Bacteroidales bacterium
CAGCTGATTGGCCGCTTTGACAAAATTGTCGTAGCGTCCTTCGCTCTCGCATTTGGAGAAAGCCAAAGGAATGGTGACATCTCTGGAAGCTTTGAGCCTTTGTCCCCAGAAGGAGTTCTCTACCACTTTGACACTGGTAAAGGGGACGGGGTCGATGGGATAGGCTGACTGTGCCAGCGCATCTGTGGCCGCGCCCTGAAGCATCATTCCCGCCAGGGCTGCAATGAAGATTTTGCTTTTGAAACTCATAATATGAAGGTTTGAAATATTTTCTTTACAAATTTAAAGACGTGTCCTTGCAAGTGTTCATATTAAAATCCAATTGAATTGTAAAAAAGTCCAAAAAATACCATAGCTTTGTGAAGTACTTTAAAAATAGTATGAAACGTTATGCTGAGAAAACTGACTGTTGTGATATGTTTGCTCCTTAGTCCCGTTTTGGTTTTCGGGGTGGGGAATTACAAGTTCCGTCATTATACTTCCAAGGATGGACTATCTTCCAATACCGTGCGCGCACTGCTGCAGGATGCCAATGGTATTATCTGGATAGGCACCGCCGAGGGACTCAACAGTTTTGACGGTCAAGAAGTGGTGGTGCACGAATTGTGCGAGAATCGAAGCCGTTATGTCAACGCGCTGATGCAGGCAGCTGACAGCAAGCTTTGGGTCGGTACCGATGATGGCGCTTACCATTACGATGGCGGCGAATTTGTCCCTTTGGATATCTTGCCGCTAACCACCGTCACATCCATCGTTCAAGACGGACGCGGTGCCATTTGGCTGGGCACTTTCAGCAATGGTGTTTATCGCTACGACGGTAAAACCCTGAATCATTATCTGTCAGGCAGCTTTATCGAAAATCTCTTTGTCTCCGCCGACGGCCGGCTGTGGGCATGCTGCCAAAATTCGCAAGATGGCGTGCAAGTGTTCAATTTCGCTACGGAAAGCTTTGCTACGCCGGGCTTTAGCTACAAGGACTGTTCGCCTGCCCGTATCTGTGTCATGACGCAAGACCGTGACGGCATTCTTTGGCTCGGAACTTGGGACAGTGGTCTGTATCGGGTCGATTTGGCTACGGGAACGGTAACTTGTCAAGTGCCGTACGGCGAGGGCTTTACCCACATTCACAGCATCCTGCAAGAATCTCACTGGGGCTTTCTGGTGGGAAGTGACGATGGTCTGTTGCGCATCAATTCCCTAACGGGCGAAAAAGAACTCTATACCAACGACCGCAGCGAGCCGGCCTCCCTTTCCAACAAGTTTGTCTATCCCATTATAAAAGACCACGAGGGAGGCGTTTGGGTCGGCACTTTCTATGGCGGTGTGGATTATGTGTCGCCAGGTACGGGTCAGTTTGCCGAGCATTCCCTTTCGGCCATGGCAGCGGCCAAGGAAACCTATCTGGTGAGTTGTTTTGCCCAGGCGGGCAACGGTACAGTCTATATCGGTTCGGAAAACGGCGGACTCTTTCGATATGACCCGGTCGCCAACACGGCATCACGCCTCGAAAGCTCCCCGCAGGCGGCAGCGCTGCTGGGATCGCAAAATATGCACGCTTTGTTGCTGAAGGACAAGTATCTGTGGATAGGGACTTATGCCGGTCATTTGCTGCGTCTGAACCTTGAAGACGGCAGTCTCAAGACTTATTCCCAAAATCTGCCCAGTGTGTATTCTCTGGTGGAGGATGCGAAGGGTAGGGTCTGGGCCGGGACAACTTCTGCCATCTGCCGCTACGATGCTGCCGCCGACAGCTTTTTGCTGGTGCGAGAAGTGAACTCGGTGATAGTCTCTTCCACTTTGTCAAACGATGGCAGTTTGTGGTTCGCCACCGTTGGTGACGGCATCTGGCGTTACACGGCAGCGGGCGAGTGGGAGCACCTTAGTTGGCAGGACAGGCATTTGCCCAGCAATCATATCAATCACATTGCCGATTCTCCCTTGGGCGTGATGGTTTCAACCGAGCGAGGTCTGGCGGTTTTTGACGGACAAAAACAATGGAATGTCCTTCCCGATGCCGATATTCACTATGCTGCCTGCGACGGGCGTCATATTTGGATGTCGTCTGGCAACGGGCTGATTCAATACGATATAGATGCGGGGCGCGCAACTCATTTCGGGGCAAGCGACGGTATTTTTCCCAGCCAGTTCCTGCCTGCATCGGGGCTGATAAGCCGCGACGGCACCATCTATATCGGTTCTGCCGATGGCTTCCTGACCTTCCTCCCTTCGGCTGTCAAGCATAACACGATTGCTCCAAAAGTGTTGTTCACCCGCTTCACGGCTTCTTCCGGTGCCATTATCCGCAATTTGCTTGGTAGCGAACCTGGGGAACAAATCGTGGTGCCCTGGCGTTTGCATGAGATTTCGGTACATTTTGCCGCCCTAACTTTTTGGGCACCCGAAAAGGTGCGCTACTCTTATCGACTGGAGGGCTTGGACCGTTATTGGAAAGACCTCGAAGGACGCGGTGTCCTCAACTTCAACCGTCTGCCTGCAGGACATTACAAGTTGTATGTGCGCGCCTGCAACAACAGCGGCGTCTGGAGCAACGAGGGCGAAGGCCTTTCCTTTGTTGTACGTCCGCATCCGCTCAAAAGCAATCTGGCCATCGTGATATATATATTTATAATAGGTGCAGTGTTGTATTTGCTATCGCGCTATCTTACCGCCCGCACTGAGCGGCGCGAATGGGAAATTTACGAGAAACGGCTCGATGACGACCGTCAGGCGCTTTCATCTACCATCGCCGAGCGGCTCGAAGCTCCTGTTATAGGCATCGGTGTACAATTGGAACGGCTCAAGAACGGACCCAAGAGCAGTGCGGCCGCCAGTCGTGGCGAATTTGCCGTCATTGAGAAGAACTACCAGATGTTGCGGGGTATCGTCACTTCGTTGCAGAAAAAGGCCAAAGTGGGAGAGAAGGACTCTGTAGCCGCCGGAAATACGGCTGTGGACCCGGCGCCACAAAAAACGCCCGTCGACGACTTCCTGCCACGTCTGGAAAAGATTATCAACGACAATCTTTCCAATCCGGAACTCTCGGTGCAGTTTTTGGCCACCGAAATGGCTACCTCGCGTAGCGGCCTCTTTGCCAAATGCAAGGAGCTTTGCGGTGAGACTCCCAACAATCTTATCAACCATGCCCGGCTCAATGCGGCGGCTTCTTTGCTGGCAAAAGGAGAACATCCTGTGGGCGAAATCTGCTATATGGTAGGATTCTCCTCTCCGAGTTATTTTTCAAAAAGCTTCTCGTCACAGTTTGGCGTGACACCTCACGAATGGCTCAAAACTCACCGTGAATAGCGACAAGAAGGTTTTTGGACTTTTTCTAAATATTAATTGTACAATTTTGATATTTCTTGACATTACGGTCTTTTAATTTTGTTTGCAGTTATTAACGCAATTAATACAACAACCGAAATGCTAACGAAAAAATTCTTTCTGGTAACCGCACTCCTCGCGTTATTTTCCGTGGAGCTGTTCGCCCAAAAGACCATCACCGTTACGGGTAATGTCAAGGATAACAATCTTGGCGAACCTGTTATAGGTGCTGTCGTCTTTGTAAAAGGGACCAGCATCGGTACTGTTACTGATGTGGATGGTGATTTTAAACTAACTGATGTTCCGGCAGATGCTACCCTTTCCGTCTCTGCCATGGGTTATAAAGATGCAGCGGTGGCAGTTGGCTCTCGCAGCACCGTGGCCATTACGATGGAAGAAGACTTGCTGCTGCTCGACGATGCTGTGATTATCGGTTATGGTACCCAGCGTAAGGCTGATATTACCAGTGCCGTGGCCTCCGTCAAGAGCGAAGAGTTCCTCGCAGGTAACATCGGCGATGCCGCACAGCTTATCAAGGGTAAGGTGGCCGGTCTGAATGTTACCAAAGGCAACGGTGACCCTACTGCCACTTCTACTATTATGTTGCGTGGTGTGACATCCTTGATGGG
>CAYRHC010000175.1:0-3942 GCA_964423935.1 uncultured Bacteroidales bacterium
AAACACAGCAAACTACTTTGTCTACGGTAGTGCCGTCGGCCACGGCACGCGTCTGCAAACCGGGCGTGGCTAGCGCGAAACTCACGATGGCTTCTTCGCCGTCAACCGGGGGTGTTTCAATCATTTCGTTGGAACACGCTGCCGCAAAGGCTACTATAGCTATCGCAGCTAGGGATTTGAAAATCTTTTTCATCGTTTTTGTTTTTTAAAGTGGTTATATTTTGAGTTAACGTTTCTGTCTTTTCCTGTGAAGCACCGTTCGCGAAGGTCTCAATATCATTTTACAATTTGCAGTACATTTTCACTAAACAAGCGTTACATCCTGCTAAATATCTGTTACACTCAACCCTACAACACACAAGCAGGAATCTCAGCCAAAATGCGAGACTTTGCTCGATTTTGGCTGAGATTCCTTGGATAATTACCGCGAAGGGTTTACAAACGTCCTTTTAGAGCTATTTCGTAAGGGCTCGAACCATCACTCGAAATTTACTGCAATTATGCAGTGGATTTCGAATGGCTAGCCAATTGTGTCTGATCTGAGGAATTGCAGCAAACCCACAAAATAGATTCCGTGATCATCGCGATACGGCATTATATCATCTTTAACGATGACAATCTTCTGAAACGAATCTTCTATGCGCACAAGGGAATTCAATTCCTGTTGTCGTTTCGCCTCATCGGAGATTTCGAATGCAGACTGAATGTAGTATTTGTCATTGCCGTTTGCAGCGATAAAATCGACTTCGTACTGGAGGTATTGCGACTTACCGTCCTTCATGGTGCGATGTTCCACGACTCCAACATCCACTGAATAACCACGATGAAGCAGTTCGTTGAATATGATGTTTTCCATTAGATGATTAGGTTCCAGCTGCCTATAGTTCAGCCGCGCATTCCTCAATCCGACATCAACCGAATAGTATTTCTTGACATTTTCATAGTATCTGTTGCCTTTGATGTTGAACCGGCGCGCCTCGTTGAAAAGGAAAGCATCCTCCAAATAACCGATGTACTTGGATACGGTATCATTGGTAATATGGATTTTACGGACACTTTCAAGGGTGTTGGAAATTCGACTGATATTGGTCAGCGAGCCGATTGAAGAGAACAGCGCGTCCGCAATCGATTCCAATGCATCACGGTTCGCCAAATGATAGCGCTCCACAACATCGTCCAAATAGGTTTTCTTCCATAGCCGCTGAAGATATGCGGTCTTCTGCTCGGCCGTGGGCATCTTCCGGAGCGCAGGAAGACCTCCATAAGTGTAATATTCCTTCCAGAGTTCAGTGTCAGATTCGGTTCTGCCCTGACAGAACTCTTTGAATTTGAGAGGCATAACGTTTACCTCATCGGTTCTTCCACGAAAGATGGTGACGATATCGTGCGAAAGGAATTTCGAATTACTGCCGGTGATATACACATCGACATTCGGATGTCTGTTGAGACCGTTAACAATTCTCTCGAAGCCTTCAACCTCCTGTATTTCGTCCAGAAAAACATAATACGGCTCGTCCTTGCCAGTAATCCGGGAATAAAGATAATCCTTAAGCTTCTGTCTGTCAAGCAGTTCTTCGGGGGTATCCTCGTCTTCAACATCGAAAGAGATGCTGATAATGTGATCTTGCGCCACTCCCTGCCCGAGAAGATAATTCTTGTAAAGTGGGTCAAGCAAGAATGATTTTCCGGAACGCCTCGGCCCGGTGATTACTTTTACCAATCCGTTGTCGCGCCTGACAATCAAGCGCTTAAGGTACTCTTCTCTGTCGATGATGAAGTCCATAATAATACTAGCATTCGAAATCCACTGCAAATTTACAATAAATTTCGAATACGTCACATAATACTGTTTACTACAAATGGGCGGGGAAATGATCGAGGGCGGGCGAAGGTGCGACAGTGCGTGGAAAAAGCAAGTGGCAGCGACTCTTGCGAGACGCTGCCACCACGCTGTCAGAAGCTGTGTTGACCGCCGCATATTATCGGGCGGAAAGGTCCTTTATCATTTCGATGCAATATGGTTCGTATCGTTTTGCAAATATTCGTTTAGCAAATAATCGTTATACTTAATACGTTTATTTACAGATAATTGACAGTGGCCGTACCGGTGTTGCCGGTCTCGGTACCGGTCCAGGATTCATAACGGCCGATGTAATTATTGGCATTGAAACTTGCGGTGGTTTTGTAGTCTTTGTAGTTATGGGTCTTGTCAACCGTAATGGTGACATCCTCGATAGAACAATCCTTAACAGAGTTATTCTGCATGGCAATTCCGACAATACCGCCAAGGTCGCGATAACCCTTGATGCTGACTTTCTTAACAGAGCAGTTGGAAATTTCATAGCTGCCTTCTCCCCAATGTCCCAAGATACCGCCGACCTTGTCACCTTCGTCATATTCGCTGCCATTAGCCAACAGAGCCGTTACAGCAGTCAGTTCGGCATTCTCAACCGAGCAATTTGATATTGAGCAATAGCCACTGCCGATGACGCCACCAACATAGTGCGTGCTGTACACCTTGGCATTGTAAACCTTGATGCCTTCTGCTGTTGAAGTGAAAAGATTGCCGACAGCAACGCCACAAGCGCTACCGCTGCAAACGCTTACTTCAGAAGCAATATCAGCACCTTTTACCGTGAAATTCTTCACAGAGCCACTAAGGACGCGACCGAACAGACCCAAATTAGCACTCTGCACATTGGAATGAACATACAGATTGGAGATGGTGCGATTTTGGCCGTCGAAGGTACCTTGGAAAGATTTGTCTTTACCACCATACAGACCAATCGGAGTCCAGTTGACGTTGCAAAGATCAATGTCAGCATTGAGGTAAACAGTCTTGCCACTGAACGTATTAGCGCCTTCATTTACCTGCTTGGCAATCCATGCCAGCTCGGAAGCTTTGGAGATAAGGTAGTTGCCATTTTCATCTGTCTTAGGCTGAGAAATCGAACCGTCCCAATCGTCGCAACGATACGTAACCTCAGCGCCATCTACCGTAACGGAAGCGGCAGCTGCATTGACACTGGCCCATGCTTTAGGACAACCCTCGTAATGGTAAGGATGAGCCTTGACCGTTACAGTCGTTTCAACGCCATTAGCGTCCATATACTTGCAGTTCTTAAAGCAGATGCTCTCTGTGGGCTTAGCTGCGGCAATCACATAGTTGCAACGATAGAAGCCGTCGGTATCAGGTGCGCTGTAATCGTCAGCATTGACATTGTTCTTGAAGAACTTGCAGCCTTCGAACGTGGTATTGCTGTGACAGATAGCGGCAGGATAATAAGCCTTACCCACACCGAACTCGCAGTTGGTGAAGGTTCCACCCTGATTCCAGCCGGAAATC
Source organism: uncultured Bacteroidales bacterium (assembly GCA_964423935.1). GTDB lineage: Bacteria > Bacteroidota > Bacteroidia > Bacteroidales > UBA1402 > UBA1757. Next base: position 3,347 of record CAYRHC010000175.1, read on the forward strand.
CAGCCGTAGAACTTGCTGTTCTTGGCCTCAAGCTTGCCGGCGCCATAGTAGGCATAGGCAACATTCTTGCCGAACGTTACATCCTCGAGCACAACGTTTGATTGGTCGTTGTTCGAATAAATAGCGTAGTTGCATGCCGCATCGTCACTTCCTAAGGTACCATTCATAACGCTCAGCTTGTATCCGTTAACGGCGATAAGCATAGTTTGGTTATTGTTGTCAACACTATAGGTTGCGTTCTCGCCTGCATTGAGGCTGTAACCGCCAAGATCGATGATAAGATCGCAGCTAAGGGCAATCGTTGCACTCAGCGTGATGTTAGCGCCCAGTTTCACGTTGCGGCCGTTTGCAAGTGCATATTCAAGGGTCTCGTAATCTTTCACTACGATGGAAGCTTCCAGTTCTTCGCCGTTTTCACCGATAGCGGTTGCGGTCTCGATTTGATTAACCGTTATGCCATCAGCGGCTTGTACTGCATTTGAAGCCAGCGTAGCACCGTCTTGCAGCTCGATAACGGGAGCTTTGTATTCGGGTGCACCTAGCTCTGAGCTTGCATCAGGAGCCTTTACTACAATCGAGGCAACTGTGGCTTGTTG
>CAYRHC010000176.1:0-3931 GCA_964423935.1 uncultured Bacteroidales bacterium
TGTCGGGCTTCCAACAGAAATCGCAGGCTATCTTAATCAGCAACATAGCGGTCAGGAACAAGACAAAAGCGAGCCTGTCCGCTTTAGGATATAGTGTCACGGTATCTGATTTAATTGATTCAAGGGCGAAGTTAATAATATTTTTACAAATCGCTTACAATATCATCCGAAAAGCCCAAACATCACCCAAAAAGCCGCCCTAATTCTGCTGTTGAAATTTCGAATTACACGATTGTTTTCCTATCTTGCGCAAAATTTGCGTCTAATGAAAAAGCTAGCCTTTTACCATTCGTGGCCACGATACACCTTCAGCGTCCTGTGGATGATTTTAATCGTACTGGCCTGCCTGATAGACCTCAGGCCCATCGCCGATGACCTGCCGAAAGTTTTCGGTTTGGACAAAGTGGTACACTTCATCCTTTACTTTGTGCTAACCATCCTTTTCCTTTGGGAACACAACCACAGACAATGGCGCAGCAGGACGAAAGCATCCATGAAACTCTTCTGGTTGACAGTGCTTGTGTGCGGCATCTACGGCGGACTGATAGAATTTCTTCAAGGCTTGACATCTTACCGTGGCATGGACCAAATGGACTGGGTAGCCGATATCATCGGCGGTCTGTTTGCCTATCTCCTTTATTATGTTTTCAACTTCAAAGCTCATGACGACAGTGAAAAATAGCAGACTGGCACTATACTTACTCATCCTTGGCCTGTTGGGCGCATTAAGCGTTCAAGCCCAAGTAACGACACAAATCTGGGTGAATGTTCAAGGCGATGACCTGGCCGAAGGAAGTGCCGCAAATCCCAAGCAAAGCCTGCATGCCGCCCTGCGTCAGGCCCGCGAATACCGTCGTTTGCAAAAAGTGCAGGGTTCGGCCATAGAAATCATACTGACAGATGGTGTCTATCCCCTGTCAGAAACCCTGTTGATACGTCCTGAAGATTCCGGCACCGCCAGTTGCCCCACCATTATCCGCGCCGATAAGGGAGCCCGTCCTGTCTTGAGCGGCGGCATCCGCATAGAAGGCTGGCAACAACTTGAGCGCGCACCCCAAGGTCTGCAAGTGGAAGCTTCCCGCGTCTGGGCTGCTCCGGTGCCCAAAATTGCCGGCCACAGCCTCGATTTCAGGCAAGTGTATGTTAACGGCAACAAAGCGCTGAAAGCCTGCGATGTAGAAGACTCGGAAGCCTTGCACAAAATATTGTCCGTAGACAAGGAGAAACAGGAGATACGCATTCCCGCACCAGCCGTGAGAAAGTTCAGCAAACCCGAGGCCATGGAATTCTTTATCCATCAGATGTGGGAAGTGGCCGTTTTGGGCGTCAAAGACCTACGCATCGAAGGCAAGCAGGCAGTACTGCGCTTTCATCAGCCGGCCAGCCGTTTGGAATTCGAGCATCCCTGGCCACCGGCCGTCATTTCCGAAAACGGCAACTCTCCTTTCCGCCTGAGCGGGGCCATTGAATTCCTCGACCACGAAGGCGAATGGTATTTCGACCGCGACCTAAGCCTGCTGTATTACATTCCGCGTCGGGGCGAACGCATGGACCGCGCCGAGGTAATCGTACCCTATTTGGAGACTTTGGTTCAAGTGGCCGGCACCACAGACCGACCCGTAGAACATATCCGTTTCGAGGGCCTTTCTTTTATGCACAGCACTTGGCTCAGGCCTTCGCTTTTGGGCTACGTTCCACTGCAGGCTGGCATGTATCTGCTGGATGCCTATAAATTGCCCGTAGACGGCACTCCGCTCAAAGCCAATCTAGAAAACCAGGCCTGGATAGGCCGTCAACCGGCAGCCGTACAATTGTCGGGCGTGGCAAACACGGTGTTCGAAGGCTGCGTGTTCCAGCATTTGGGCGCTTCGGGGCTCGACTATCAGATGGCCAGCCTTGACGACCGCATCGAAGGTTGTCTGTTCGACGATATTGCGGGCAGCGGCATCGTGGTGGGCAAATTCTCCGACCCCGGCATCGAAACCCATCTGCCCTATCAACCCAAAGACGAGCGCGAGCTTAGCCGCCGTATGCTTATCAGCAACAACTGGGTACACGACTGCGCCAACGAATACTGGGGCTGCGTGGGCATCATCGCCGGTTACGTTCAGGATGTCACGGTTATCCACAACGAAGTTTGCGAACTGCCTTACAGCGGCATCAGCATCGGCTGGGGCTGGATACGGACAGCCAACTGCATGAAAGACAACAAGATGATAGCCAACGACGTGCATCATTTCGGACGACACAACTACAGCTGCGGCGGGCTTTACACCCTCTCGGCCCAGACGGGCACGCTTATCGAGGAGAACTATGTTCACGACATCTATCATCCCGAATACGTACACGACAAGAGCCAAGGCCATTATATTTATCTGGACGAAGCTTCCTCGTGGATGACCATACGCAACAACTGGTGCAGCGAAGCCAAATTCGGCCAAAACCAACCAGGTCTGAACCTTTGGGAAAACAACGGCCCGCAGGTTGACGACAGCATCAAAGCCCAAGCCGGTCTGAAACCTCAGTGGCAACATATTCTGACTATGCCTTTATAACATTATGGAACTGTTCAAGAAGAAGATTCATCTGCACGCGCCCCTCGAAGGCGAAGCCATCAGCCTAAGCGATGTCAACGATGCCGTATTCAGTCAGGAAATGCTCGGCAAGGGCATGGCCATCATTCCCACCCACGGCTTGGTTCACGCACCCTGCGATGGCGTGGTGTCGGTCTTGCAAGACACCGGTCATGCCATCTGCATCGTCAGCGATGACGGCGTGGAAGTGCTGATTCATATAGGCATCGACACCTGCAAACTCAAAGGCCTGGGATTCAAGCCCTTGGTTCAGCAAGGCGACCGCGTGAAAACCGGAACTCCGCTCATCGGATTCGACCTGATGGGCATACATCGCGCCGGCTACGACACCACCGTTCCCATCGTTGTCTGCAACAGCGACGATTTTTCCGAATTCGAAATAATCACCAAAGGCAGTGTGTATCTGTCCGACAAAATCATCAGTCTCAAAAAATGACCACCTGTCCCGGAAAGTGCATCGTAGGCGGAGCCGCCATTGCGAAGATTTATGTCTATCATCCGCCCAAATGGGAGGACTTCCTCGATTTTGTGGAGGACACCCAGGCTGAATGGGCGCTTTACCAAAAGGCCATGCAACAGGCCTGCATCACGCTCGACCGTCGTTATCAGCGGGCCTTGCAGCGCAACAGTCAAGAGCAGGCTTCCATTTTTGAAGCCCAGCGCATGATGCTCGAAGACGAAGACTTCAACACTCAGGTTCAGCAACATATCACCATCGACCACCGCAGCGCCATTTACGCCGTCATGGAAACGGGCGAGTTTTTTGCCGACATCTTCCAGAAGATGGACAGTGCCGTGATGAAAAGCAAGGCTGCCGATATGCGCGATATTGCCTCGCTGGTGGTTAATTTTCTGCACGACAGACAGCATCTCTTCGATGAAATGCCCGAGCAGTGCATTGTGGTGAGTGCAAGCCTTTTGCCCGGCGAGTTGGTGGAAATGGACAGCGAAAAGGTGTTGGGACTGGTGCTGAAGGAAGCCTCGGCCAATTCGCATCTGGCGGTATTGGCGGCCGGTCGCAGGTTGCCCCTGTTGCTTTGTCCCGACATGGACATTCAAGAAGACTGGAACGGGAAGACCGCCGTACTCGACACGCAACGCGGTGCCTTGTACATCGATGCTGACAGCGACCTGCAAGAAGATGTTCGCAGCCAATACGCACTGGATAGCCCTCTGCGTGGCCCCGGAGCTCAAGACAAAACGGCTGGCGGAGAAGGCTGTCAGTTAGAGGGTTTCCAGCTCTTTCTCAACATCGGACATCCACAGGAGCTGGAGCCCGATCTTATCGAGGCTTGCGATGGTGTGGGCGTGTTCAGAAGTGAATTCCAATATATCGG
>CAYRHC010000177.1:0-3860 GCA_964423935.1 uncultured Bacteroidales bacterium
GTACACCGATAGGCATGATAAGCGGAATCAGCATACCGCTCACCAGGAAGCCTTCCTGAATCTCCTCACCCTTGATTTGGGCAGCGATGAATTCGATGGCCAAACCGGTGATGTATGACACCAATATATAAGGCAGCACGGCCAGCAGACCCCAGAAGAAGGTCTGGAAGAAACCTGCATCCACACCGATGGCAAGATAATGCTGGTAACCGGTATTGAACATACCGAACAGCAAGGCAGGAATCAAGGCCAGCACCACCCAGAACATGGTGCGCTTGGAATCTACACAATCGTGAATATGTGTTCCCGACTTGGAAGTCGTATGGGGAACATAAAGGAAGCTTTCGAATCCTTCGAAAACCGATCCGAGCTTGGACAGCTTACCGCCCTTGGAGAAGGTCGGCTTCATCTTGTCAAGCAAACTACGTAGTGATTTCAAAATTTATCCTTTTTAATAATTAGTACTCTTGTTAACTTGACAGGCAGATTAGTCTTCGCCGTTCTCAGCCTTAAGCAAATCGAGGGCTTCGCGCACAATCCGCTGCAGTTCGATTTTCGAGGTGCAGACGTATTCGCAGGCGGCAAAGTCTTCGGGAGCCACTTCGTAGATACCCAGAGCCTCCATATCTTCGAGGTCCTTCACAATGCAGGCACGTACCAGACGTTCGGGCAGGATATCCATGGGGAAAACCTTATCGTATTCGCCCGACATAATAAGCGCTCTTTCGCTGCCAAGCACACGGGTATCGGTTTTGTACTCCATCTTGGGGAAGAGCTTGTTAATCAGGGAAGTGGTATAGGTCTTGTTCGAAGAGAACTGGTTGAAACGTGGCATTACCCAACCCATGAACTCGTCTACATCGGTACCTTCGTGCAAAACGGTAACCTGATGGTCATAGAAGCCCAGGAAGTCGTCCAACTCGACACGCGTACCGGTAAGGGCATTGCCGCTGACGTAACGAAGCGGAATTTCTTTGTGCACATTACCTTCGATAAGAGCCTTCATACAGATACCGGGCTTGCAGGGATAATAGGCAGGCTGGCATACTTCGGGGCCGGTCAAGGCAACCAAGCGGGTGAAGTCAACGATACCCTTATTAAAATAGCGGCCGATAACCGGCAAATCGAGCGCATTCAGCGTCCAGACCACCTCACCTTTATTAATGGGGTCGATATGGTTGATAGCCACACCGATGTTGGAAGCGGGATACTGACCCTTAATGGCCACCTTCTCCACATTCTTGGCATTGGCCAGTTCGGGAGCGGCACCTTCGGCAGGCAACGTCAGGTAAACCTTGCCGGCGGTAAGTTTGGTAAGGGCGTTCAAGGCCGTCTGGATGTTGGAGGCTTCACCTTTCAGCACATAGGCATAGTCAGGAGCCAAAGGAGCGTTGTCGAAGCCCTTCACGAAGATAGCTTTGGGTTGAGCGTCGGGGTTGGCCACCACGTCGTAAGGACGACGCTTGATAAAGGGCCACAGACCGGCTGTTTCCAATGCACTTTTCACTTCGGAAGCCTCCATTTCGAGAGGATTGGCCACGGGGGACTGCTGGTACTCACAAGCGGCATCGGCCTGGATAAGCACGTGCAGCAATTTACGCTTTTCGCCTCGTACAACAGAGGTCACCACTCCACTGACAGGAGCCACATACTGGATTTCGGGGAACTTCTTGTCCAAGATTACCGGACTGCCAGCCAAAACCCGATCACCTTCCTTCACTACCACCTTGGGAATCAGGCCATGGAAATCGGTAGGCGACACCGCATACAAAGGCGTATACGAAGCCGTACATTTTTCCTTGACAGCAGCACCGTTCATCTTGATAGTCAAGCCTTTCTTAATGCTAATTACTTTTGCCATAATATAAATATTATACAATGATTTTCCTCCAATAAGAGAGCGCGAAATTACTCTTTTTTTCGCAGATAAAATCTCAGATTAAAGAAATTTTTCTTTTTTATTCGAGAAGCCGTTTTTTTAACCTCTTCATAGCATTTTTTAGCTGGAAAGACGTATTTTTGCGTTTGATAAACCAAGTTGATAAACGTTAATTATTTTTCATTATGAAAAAGGTTCTTATCTCTTTGGCAGCCCTTTGCCTTATGGCGGCGCTGCCCGCTCAGGCCCAAATCAAATTCGGCATCAAGGCCGGTGCCAACATTTCTTCACTCTCCGGCGACAAGAACGCCATGATTGATGAAATCAAGAACGCCGCCCACTATCATGCCGGCTTCCTGGTGCAGTACAGTCTCGGCAACTTCGCCATCCAGCCCGAAATGCTGCTCTCCACTCAAGGCGCAGAATTGGTGAACGACGGTACGTCACAGGCCTTGAATCTCTATAGCGCCGCCACGGGCGAAAGCGTTCCCAATAACTTTACGCTGAAAACCACTTACCTCGAGATTCCTGTCAATCTGCAATACGGCATCGAGGTGGGCGGTATGGCACGCGTTTTCGTTCAGGCCGGTCCCTACGCTTCATTGCTCTTGTCCGATGAGATGGAAGGTGCCGAATCGTTCTACGAGAAATATAAGGAATACGCCGGCGAACTGAGCCAAGATGGCGGCACCGCCCAATTCGTGAACAAGTTCGACTACGGTGTAGGTGTAGGAGCAGGTATAGAAGTGCTATTCATGCAGCTGTCCGTCAAATATGACTTCTCGCTGGCCGAATTCCAGGAAATCACTTCCAAAATCGGCAATGTCGACATGAACTTGATGTCGGGTTTGAAGAACCGCAACCTCAACATCAGCCTTGCTTTCATGTTCTAAGTGAATACCGCTTGGGCTTGGGCTTGGGCTTGGGCTTGGGCTTGGGCTTGGGCTTGGGCCCGGCTCACAACGGACAGCCGGCAGCAGGTTTACACCAGCTGCCGGCTTTTTTCTGCGCAAAGTCGCTATTGCCTAACCTGGATAATTGTCATTGTAGGCTTGTTTTCACAGGTAGGTAATCAACTCCTTGAAAAAAGAGGCGATTGTTGCTTTCCTTTACAATTCATTCATATATTTGCACCGCGAAAGGTGCGGATTGTAGTGAAATATGCACTTTCGGAGGTGCAAATAGAAAAGATTGGGAATGGAAACAGTACTTGTTAGTTTTATGAATGAGCAACTTGAACTTGTCGACACGACATTCGTTATATTAACTGACTCGCTTTTGCTGCACAGCCTTGTCCCATAAATGAGTATACTCGTGTATGGGATGCTCTGGTGAAATCTGGGTCTCATCAAGATAGATATTACCTGCTTTGTCTACAAAGCCATAGATTTCTCCTTGAGGAGTGGTGAAGGTTGCTATTCCACTTGCTCCTTTATTTCCTCTGCCACTTCTATCACTTTGTCCTCTGTCGGTTTCTCCTTGTAATGTTTCTCTATCCAATCTATCATTGTTCCCCTTTGTTTGTCTGTTGTTAGCAACGACATCACTACCAGACAAGCTTCTTCCCTCATCCCAAGTTCCTTGCTCGCTAAGCACTGAATCAACATTTTTCTATTTTCGATAGCATTTTTTAATGTATTTAATTGTTTCTCACTTAACTAATGTCTTTTTTCTTAAGAATCTCAAAACCATCACGCCCCTCTTTTCTATTATTATCAGCATACTGAACTAATGAGGTGTTAAACTTATAAACGAATGTTTTACCTTTATTAGCACCTCTTTCATAACTAACAATATGCCACAGTCCATTAGATGTACTCTACCACCGCTCATCGTAGCTTTTAGTACCATCCTGTGAGTTGCTCTTGATAATAGGATGCTTCTTACGCCATTCCTTTGCTTTTTGGAGAGCCTCCCTTTCTGCTGCGAGGGTGACTCCGCATTTGGACTGGTAGTCGAAGACGGAGGTGGTGATGCCGCT
>CAYRHC010000178.1:0-3840 GCA_964423935.1 uncultured Bacteroidales bacterium
GGCTGCAGCTTGGTCGCCGGTTTGAAGCCATTCAAGACGACAACGGCCGCGACAGCGCCGGCTACGAAATGCTGGCCGCCCCCAAGCAGATCCTTACCATTGATATGGTGGAAGGAGCGGAACGCGCCTTTTTGCAGGCTTTAACGTCAGAATAGACAACAACAAAAGATATTGCATATGGACAAGAAATTTAAAAGAACAACCGTAACCACCGCTTTGCCCTACGCCAACGGCCCTGTGCATATTGGCCATCTGGCAGGCGTGTATGTACCCGCAGACATCTATGTGAGATACCTGCGTCTGAAGGGCGAAGATGTTTTGTTTATCGGCGGTAGCGACGAACACGGTGTGCCCATCACCATCCGTGCCCGCAAGGAAGGCTGCAGCCCGCAAGATGTGGTGGACCGTTACCACAAGCTTATCAAAGAATCGTTCGAGGAGTTCGGCATATCCTTCGATATCTACTCCCGCACCACCTCGCCCACGCATCATAAACTGGCTTCCGACTTTTTCCGCACGCTCTACGACAAGGGCGAATTTATCGAGAAAACCTCGATGCAATATTACGACGAAGAGGCCAAGGCTTTCCTGGCCGACCGTTACATCACGGGCGAATGCCCGCACTGCCACGCACAGGGCGCCTACGGCGACCAGTGCGAGAAGTGCGGCTCCACCTTGTCACCAACCGAACTGATCAACCCGCGCAGCACCATCAGCGGCAGCAAGCCCGTGATGCGTGAAACCAAGCATTGGTACCTGCCCTTGGACAAGCACGAGGCATGGTTGCGCAAATGGATACTTGAAGACCACAAAGAGTGGCGTCCCAACGTCTACGGACAGTGCAAGAGCTGGCTCGATTTGGGCTTGCAGCCGCGAGCCGTCAGCCGCGACCTCGACTGGGGTATTCCCGTTCCCGTCGAAGGAGCCGAGGGCAAGGTACTCTACGTATGGTTCGACGCTCCCATCGGCTACATTTCCAACACCAAGGAATTGCTGCCCGACTCTTGGGAGAAATGGTGGAAAGATCCCGAAACCCGTCTTATCCACTTTATCGGCAAGGACAACATCGTCTTCCACTGCATCGTGTTCCCCGCCATGCTGAAGGCCGAAGGCAGCTATATTCTGCCCGACAACGTGCCCAGCAACGAGTTCCTTAACTTGGAAGACGATAAAATTTCCACCTCGCGCAACTGGGCAGTCTGGTTGCATGAATATCTGGTGGACTTCCCCGGCAAGCAGGACGTGCTGCGCTATGTGCTGACGGCCAACGCTCCCGAAACCAAAGACAACAATTTCACCTGGAAAGATTTTCAGGCCCGCAATAACAACGAGCTGGTGGCTATCTTCGGCAATTTCGTCAACCGTGCCGTGGTACTTACCCACAAGTATTTCGACGGCAAAGTGCCCGCTTGCGGCCCGCTCAACGACTACGACCAGGCCACCATCGAAGAACTGCGCCATGTTAAGCAGACCCTCGAAGAGTACTTGGATGGCTTCCGTTTCCGCGATGCCCAGAAAGAAGCCATGAATCTGGCCCGTATCGGCAACAAATATCTGGCCGACACCGAACCTTGGAAACTGGCCAAGACCGATATGGCCCGTGTGGCAACCATCATGAACCTGAGCTTGCAGATTGCCGCCAATCTGGCCATCGCCTTCGAACCCTTCCTGCCTTTCAGCGCCGCCAAGCTGCGTAAAATGCTCAATATTGATACCTTCCGTTGGGATTCTTTGGGCAGTATCGATTTGCTGGAGGAAGGCCACGCCCTGCAAGCCGCAGAATTGCTCTTCGAAAAGATAGACGATGCCGCCATCGATGCGCAGATACAGCGTCTGCTCGACACCAAGAAGGCCAACGAAAAGGCCTTGTGGCAACCCCAGCCCGCCAAGGACGACATCAGTTTCGACGACTTCAGCAAACTGGACATCCGCGTCGGTACCATTCTGGAAGCCAAGCCTGTACCCAAGACCACCAAGCTGCTGCAACTGCTCGTGGACACCGGTCTGGACAAGCGCACCATCGTGTCGGGCGTGAGCGAATCATTCAAGCCCGAAGACCTCATCGGCAAACAAGTGCCCGTGCTGGTGAACCTGGCACCGCGTTCGTTCAGAGGCATCGAATCGCACGGCATGATACTCTACACCTCCGACGAGGCCGGCAAATACCTGCTGATGTCGCCCGAAAAGGCGCTGAAAGCCGGTAGTGTCATCGCTTGATTCGACAAGATGTTTTCTGGCCCTTAGCGGGCAAAACCTTATGGATAAAGAGCTGCACCAAGCGTGTGGCTCTTTTTTCTATTGTTTTGTAAAAAAGTGGGGAAAAGTGTTGCAAAGTGGAGAAAAGCGGTATAAATTTGCCTCAGACAATCGCGATAGCTAAGTATGAGATTCTCAGGCAATTTTGAAGCCAAAATGGATGCCAAGAACCGTGTGTTCGTTCCGGCAACTTTCCGTCGTCTGCTGCAGGGCAACCAAGGCGATGACGCCTGCGTGCTGTATGTTCGTAAGGATATCTTCCAGGATTGCATCGTGGTCTATCCCGAAAGTGTCTGGGAAAACGAGCTCTCCCAGTTGCGTGCACGCCTGAACAAGTACGACCCGCAGCAGCAGGATGTCTACCGTCAGTTTATGCTCGAAGCCGAATGTGTGGAAATGTCGTCCAACGGACGTGTGCTTTTGCCCAAGCGGCTGCTGTCGCTGGTGGGCATCGAAGGCGAAGTGCGTTTCCTGGGTATAGACGACTGCATCGAGATTTGGCCCAAGGCTGCGCTAGAACAGCCGCGCATGTCGGCCGAGGCCTTCCAAAGCTGTATCAAGGAAATTTTCAAATAACCATGTACCATACGCCCGCTTTACTTGCAGCCAGTGTTGAGGGTCTTGCCATCAAACCCGATGGCAAGTATGTCGATGTGACTTTTGGCGGCGGCGGACATTCCATGGAAATTCTCCGGCATCTCTCGCCCGAGGGTCGCCTGTACGCTTTCGACCAGGACCAGGATGTCTTTGCCAACGTGCCTCGCGACGAGCGTCTGGTGTTCGTGCACGGTAATTTCCGTTTTTTGAAGAATTTCCTGCGCTATTACGAGGTGGAGCAGATAGACGGTCTGTTGGCCGATTTGGGTGTTTCTTCGCACCATTTCGACGAAGCTTCGCGAGGCTTCTCCTTCCGTTTCGACGAGGGTGACCTCGATATGCGCATGAACCAGAAAGCCTCGCGCAAGGCCTCCGATATTGTGGCCCTCTACAGTCAGGATGAGCTGGCCCGACTGTTTCGTGACTATGGCGAACTCTCGCAGGCGGGACGTATAGCCGCCCTGCTGGTGAAGGCACGCGCCGAGCAACCCATCCTTACCGTGGCCCGGTTCAAGCAGGTACTGGCACCGGTCTTCAGCCGCGACAAGGAAAAGAAAGATATGGCCAAAGTTTTTCAGGCCTTGCGTATAGAAGTGAACGGCGAAATGCAGGCCCTGGAAGCCATGTTGCGCCAGGCACTCGAGATGTTGGCTCCCGGCGGGCGACTGAGTGTTATCAGCTACCATTCGCTCGAAGACCGGCTGGTGAAGAATTTCATGCGCGCGGGCAATTTCCGAGGCGAAGTGGAGCAGGATTTTTACGGCAACCGACTGAGTCCGTTCCGTCTGGTCAACAACAAGGTTATCGTTCCCGACCGCGAAGAAGAGTTGAACAATCCGCGTTCGCGCAGCGCCAAATTGCGCATAGCCGAGAAGTTATGAAGCCTAATGTCAATTCCATTCTCGATGGCAGTTTCCTCAATTCGGAATTCTTCCGCAAGCAATACAAGTTCTTGCTGTTGCTGCTGGTGTTGATCATCATCTACAT
>CAYRHC010000179.1:0-3824 GCA_964423935.1 uncultured Bacteroidales bacterium
CACGCGCTGTTTGGGCGAGCCGGTCATCGAGCTACCTGCCGTCAATGTCGACTCGATGCTGCGCGACGACGCTCAGTACGGCAGCACACATGGGGCCCTGCGCTTCGCCTACAAGACGGCTGTCAACCTGAACCCCTACAATAGCGGCGAGACCTTTGTCACCGAAGACGGCACCAAAGTCTGGCGCTTGAGGATACATGCCCAAAATGCCTACTCACTGAATGTCATCTTCGACACTTTCCATATTCCGCAAGGAGCCAAACTCTTTTTGTTCAACCCCGAACGAAGCGAAGTGTTGGGCTCTTTTACCCACTTGAACGAACAGTCGGGCGGTGATTTTCCCATAGCTCCGGTTGGCGGTGATGAATTGGTTATCGAATACCAGGAGCCCGCCTCGGCAAGTTTCGAAGGGGAACTTCAGATTTACGAAGTGAACTGTGCTTACCGTCCCTTGCGCATTGGCGGAGCCTTCCAACATTTGGACATGCCCTGCCTGCCACATCTCAGCTGCAATGAAAGCCTCAGCCAGCTGGGCCGCAGCGTCTGTCTGCTCATTATGAACGGAGACACCTACTGCACAGGCACCTTCGTCAATAATACCCGTCAAGACGGAACACCCTACATCCTCACAGCGGCGCATTGCCTGGAGAATAACCCCAGTCTGGCCAGTCGCACCGTTGTGTTCCTCAACTACAACAGCCCTCGTTGCATGACAAGCATCCAGGCCTCGGAAGAGTTCTCGCTGAGCGGCTGTCAGACGCGCGCTCTATCCAACGAAATAGACTTTGCCCTGCTCGAACTCGAAGCGTTGCCACCGGCCGACTATCGTCCTTATTTTGCCGGCTGGAACATCGACACGCTGTCGTACAGGAAGGCTCCGTTTACCTGCATTCATCATCCCTACGGGGAAATGAAGCGTTATGCCGTAGAAGACGACAGCCTGCAGAAGACATCCTGGCTCGGCTTGAACGATGGCATAGAAGGTGATAACCACTGGTCGGTATACCGCTGGGAAACCGGCCACACTTGGTCGGGCTCTTCGGGGGCTGCGCTTTTCGACAAGGACGGACTGGTGGTAGGAACTCTTTCGGGGGGCGATTCGGGTGGCGACACGGGCTGTTCTCCCTACGTCACCGGAGACTTCTTCAGCCGATTGTACCGCGCTTGGGACTACTACAGTTCACCAGCCAAACAACTCAAACATTGGCTCGACCCCGATGACAGCGGCACGCAGACGCTGGCAGCCTACGATCCCTGGCAGGAGGAAGCCGTACAGCGTCTGAGCAATATCGGCCAAAACGACAGTATTCAAAGTTTCCCCATCGATGGTCTAGGGTATCTGTTCGGTCATAACAGCCGGAAAATCAGGGCTTTCGCCGAGAAATACGAGCTGAACGGGCCACACAAGATTTACGGGGTTTATCTGATGCCACATTTGGGCGCTTATCTGAAGGACTACCCGCTCACCGTCCGCATCATGAGTCTGGAAAACAGGGGTACAGTCTTTGCCGAGAAGACCCTCAATCCCAAGCTTTTGGAATATCGATATAGTCAGATGCAAAGCAACGACAAAAAGATATTCAAGAACAAGGAAAATTACCTGCGTCTCGATTCGGCCGTGTGCGTGGATAATGAATTCTATGTGGCTTTCTACTTGAACGAAGCTTCCATTGACAGTCGAGATGAATTTGCCATGTACGGAGCCGTGACGAGCGAAAACCATGCCTATTACTTGCAGAAACAATGGCTGGGCGTGAACGGATTGGATGTTTTCGGAAAGAATGCTTCCATTTGGATAGAGCCGCTCGCCGCAGCTTGCGACAGCTGTAGTTCTTCGTCGGCGGCAGACCGAAGCAACGACATGATAGGCTATTTCGACAGGGACAACCGCTACCTGTACCTCTCCACCTCTTCGACATGGGAGGAGGCCGGCGAACTACGGCTTTATGATATGCAAGGCAAACTATTGGAAACCAAGATAATACCCAAAAACATGCCCTACATTCCCCTCAGCAAAAATCTACCCTCAGGCCTGTACATTCTACGGCTCATTGCCGACAAACGCTCGCAGAGCTTGAAGATTCTTTTGTAAGTCATCTGTCATCGGCTTTGTTCCCATGTTATAAAAGTGTTAAAAAAGGCCATATTGCCTATTTTTTTAACATTCAAGGCTGATAATTCATTTTTTAAATATACTTTTGTGAGATTTTCGATGAAGAATCTATTGTAATTTTCATAAACTTAAACAACTATGAACAAAACTTGTAAACTTTCATTGCTCCTTGCCATCGCACTTGGTCTTTCCAGCTGCGGCTCCAAATTGGCATTGACCCGTGAACATTTCACCCTTACCCCCGAAACCCTCGAGGTTGTTGGTGGCAAGGTAGAGGTTTCCTACACCGGTGTTATTCCCGAAAAGTCTTTCCCCTCGAAGTCTTTGGTTACCATCACTCCCGTTCTGAAATATGAAGGCGGCGAAGTTGAAGGCACCCCCATCACCCTGCAGGGCGAAAAGGCCGTCGGCAACAATCAGGTTATCCCCACCAAGGCTGGCGGCAACTTCAGCGGCAAGGTTTCTTTCGACTATATTCCCGAAATGCAGCGCTCAGAACTCTATGCCCGTATCGTTGAAGAAAAGGGCGGCCGTGTTCCTGCAAGCCAGCGCAGACAGGGCAAAAGCAACAAGGTTGTCAATTATCCCGAAGTAAAATTGGCTGACGGTGTCGTTTCTACCGAAAACTTGGCCAATGCCAAGACCGCTACTCCCGCTCCCAGTGTTGATGCTTTCCAGCGCATTATCCAAGAGAACACCGAAGCTACCATTTTGTTCCTTATCCAGCAAGCTGAAGTTCGCAACAACCAGCTCAAGAGCGAAGAAATGAAGGCTTTGAACAACGCTCTCGCCGATGCTGTCAAAGCTGAAAACAAGGAAGTTTCCGGTGTCAAGATTTCTTCTTACGCCTCTCCTGACGGTGGTGTTGAACTGAACGAAAAACTGGCCGGCCAGCGTGAAAAGAACACGACCAAGTACATCAACAAGGCTATGAAAAAGGCCAAAGCCCAAAGTGCTGTTGAAGGCGAATTCACCGCTCAAGACTGGGAAGGCTTCAAGGCTTTGGTAGAAGCTTCCAATATTCAGGACAAGGAACTTATCCTCCGCGTTCTTTCTATGTATTCAGATCCCGAACAGCGCGAAGCTGAAATCAAGAATCTGGCTGCCGCCTACAAGGTATTGGCCGATGAAGTTCTTCCCCAGTTGCGTCGTTCGAAGATTAACCTTACCGTTGACGTTATCGGTCGCAGCGACGATGAAATCAAGGCTGCCTACGAAGCTGGCGCTGCCGAGCTGAGCCTCGAAGAGATGCTGTATGCCGCTACGCTGTACAACACCGTTGCCGAAAAGGAAGCCGTTTACAACAAGACCATCGAAATGTATCCCGACGACTGCCGCGCTTACAACAACATCGGTAACATCAAGTATGCTGCCGGCGATTTGGAAGCTGCCAAGTCTTGGTACGAAAAGGCCTATGCTAAGGAAGCCAGCAAGGAAGTTGCTCTTAACCTTGCTTTGATTGCCCTTTCTGAGGGTGCCGACAACGCCACCATCGAAGCTTACCTCAACAAGGCTACCGGTGCAGAAAACTACGAAGAGGCTCTCGGTTTGTTCTACATCAAGAAAGGTCAGTATGATGAAGCTGTCAAGACCTTCGGTGACAAGAAGTGCAACAACGCCGCTCTGGCTCAGATTCTTGTTAAGGACTACACCAAGGCTAAGGCTACTTTGGCTGCCGTTGATGCCGATGCCGACACCTATTATTTGCAGG
>CAYRHC010000180.1:0-3824 GCA_964423935.1 uncultured Bacteroidales bacterium
ATGCGCTGGCACTGACCCTCGCTGAGTCCGCTGCCCGACTCTCCGCAAATGCTGTCCCAACCGTCCGGTAGTTCGAACACGAAGTCGGCCACTGCCGTGTGCAGCGCTTCACGCAGCCGCTCGTCTGAGGCTGAAGCGTCACCGAGCAGCAGGTTGTCTTTGATCGTGCCGCTCATCAGGGTATTGCCCTGGGGCACGTAGCGGAAATTGCCGCGTGCAGGCTTGGAGGCTTTGCAGGAAGAGTTTGAATCATAGACACTAATGCTTCCGCTCTGAGGCTGGAGCAAACCCAGCATCAGCCTGGTTATCGTGCTTTTGCCCACGCCCGTAGGACCCGCTATCACCGTCAGGCTGCCCGGCTTGAAGTCGTGCGAAAAGTCCTTGAGTACATCGGGACTCTGCTCGGAGTAGCGGAAGCTCACCCCTTCGAATCTGACTCCGGCGGCTCCATCGGCAGTCCATTCGGGCCCGTCTTCTTCGGCGGGTAGCGCGTCAATCTCCATTAGTCGCTCGATGGAAGTCAAGGCGTGAATGAAGGCCGGCAGTTCGCGCGCAAGGTCGGCGATAGGACGCTGAACCTGGCCCACCAGCTGCAAGAAAGCCGTCATCATACCAAAGCTCACCGTCCCGTTTTTGATGCCGAAAATGCCCCAGAGAAAGGCGGAAGCATAGCCTCCGGTGAATCCGAGAGACATAAAGCCCCGCGCAATGGCGTTGCAGTTGAGGCGGTTAATCGTTTTGCCCTTAAGCTCGTCTTGAGCGTTGCCGAGCATGGCCATCACCCTTGCCACGCCAATCAGCGTCAGGGTTACCACGCGGTTTTGCAGGTTCTCCTGTATGAGTTGCTGAATATCACTGTCGAGCGTTCGGATGTCGTGGGTCAAGCTTCGGAGTTTGAAGAAAAACAGGCGCGAACCCACGATGGCCACGAACATCAGTATCAGCAGCACCCAGAGCAGTCCCGGGGACATCAGGAGCAGATAGACGGAGGCGGCCACCAGCTGGCAGAGCGTCACCGTGGCCGACGGGATATGGTTGCAGAGCAGTTCCGACACCACCCGGATGTCTTCCTCGAGACGGTTTACGGCATCGCCGCTGTTGAAGCGTTCACGGCCATTCCATTCACTGTTCAAGAGTTTTTCGAAAAGCTCGGCGCGCAGTGTGTTCTGAACGTTCACCAACGCGTATTTTTCGCAGTAGGAGGCACCTATCCCGCAAAGAATCTGGGTTGCCATAATGCAAACCATCATGATGATTCTGCCGGACAGTTCCGCCTCGGACAAGCCGGTGACAATGTCGACCAGTTCCTTGCAGACCCAGACGAAGGAGAGTGACGCGGCAATGCGCACAAACCCCAGAAGAATGCTGACAAGCATCCATCTTCTCGCTGGCCCGGACATCTTTCCGAGCGCCTTTATGCAGGTACCGACGCTCTTCACGGCCTATTCTACAAGTCCGGCGGCAACCCACTTCTCTACCAGCGCCTTGGCATCCTTGAGAGCGGTATCCTCATCGACATCGTATTCCCCGAGCAGCAGGCCCTTGAGCGTTTCCGCATCGAAATCCTTGCCTTGAACGGCTTTCCAGAGGAAGGCTGCGGTGGCGTTGAGCGAGATAATCTTGTTGAAGTTGATTTGAGCGAGCCCTTCGCCCACTACCATGTAGTTGTCTCCAATATTGCGGAGTACAAAACCGTCTTTGATTTTCATATTGCCTTTATTTCCAAATTCTTCTATAAATGGCCAGCAGATAGCGTCTCACGGGGAGCAGCACTTTCCATATCCTGGCTTTGCCCGGAGGAACCCTGTGTCCGTTTTCCTTGACTATCCAGATGACTTTGCCGAGTACGTCTTCGCGGCGGAAGTTTTCCGTGCCCCGGATGTTGCCATCGCCCATCATCGTGAAATTGTCGCCCTCGCGCCGGATTATGCGGTGCATCACATACCTGCCCGGCAGCTGTACCAGCACGATATCCCCAACTTCCATCAAGTCGGATTTGCGGAGCACCACACTGTCGCGATCGCTACGTATAAAGGGAAGCATGCTGTTGCCCTTGGCGCGCACCACCACTTCGCGGCCTTCGTCGAGGAAGGCCTTGGCGCTGGAAAACAAAATATCATTGGGCAGTTGTACGGTGTTCATCGTGAAGCCGTTATGGTATCGTGGCAGAGCACTGCGGCTTCCCTGTCGGGGCGACAGTCGAGGCGGTACATCGGTACAGCGGAGACGAGTTGTACGAGCGTGGAATGGATGCCGTCGGAAGTGCCCCGAATCTCGCGGAATGCGGAGCAGGACGAATACATCGAGGCATAGGCCTGCACGGGCTTGAGCCTCGTGATTTTGTTCTCGGGACTTTGGCTTATTCTCACCACAGCACCCAGCGTTGCGCTCTCGGCCTTGTAGCAAGGAGTCTTGCCGCTCCAGGGCGAGCCATAGATGCGGGCCTCGCCATCCTTGA
The DNA here is from genome assembly GCA_964423935.1 of uncultured Bacteroidales bacterium. GTDB lineage: Bacteria > Bacteroidota > Bacteroidia > Bacteroidales > UBA1402 > UBA1757. Next base: position 2,459 of record CAYRHC010000180.1, read on the forward strand.
TGCGGATAATGGGGTTGTCGTCGTTGAGCAGGCGGCTGCCGGGAATATGCTCTCTCCAAAGCCGGCTGTGCGTACTTTTGCCGGTGCCGCTCTTGCCGAGGAAAGCGTAAGCCTTGCCCTCCCAAACGGTAACGGAAGCATGAATTTCCAGCGTCCCGAGCGTAGCGGTGGCCAGGGCGAACATCAGCATAAGGGCATTGTCTACGGCAAAGCGAAGCGAATTTCCGCAGCCCGGGAGCATCGCGAGGCGACCCCTCGAAAAGTCTTCATTAGTAAGCAGATGCGCAACTGTCGGGAGCTCGCACTCCGGGGCCATCTCCACCACCCAGCCGCCCTTGAAACGGCTAAAGCAGAGCCTGGGAAAATCCTTCTCCCGCACATCGTAAACGCTCTCGGCGGCGGGTAGCTCGAGGCTATCCACGATTTCCAGCGAGCACAGCACTGCGCCCGGCTCGGCCGTCTCATCAGACCGTGCAATCTCGAAGGGAGCGTAGTTGCTGCAATCTTCCCAGTCGGAGGATTCGTCCGCCGCACGCAGGACAATGATATGGTCGGCAATGGAGTAAAATTTTTGCATAGTACTTGTGAATTGATAAGCAGCAATCCTCCTAGTCTAATCCTGAGTCCAGCCGCTCGGAAGCGGGTTGGTATTTCCTTTTGAATAATCTGTAAAAACCTTCTCAACCTTTGAAGCCCACGATTCGGGGTGTCGCAAACAGGTTAATCTGCAAAAACAATCTACAAATATAGAAACTAATTTATTGTCGTGCAAAAATTTAAGCGAAGAGTTGATTGGAACTCGAATGTCATAATGGCAACCGAAAATATTGGGTAAAAGTGCAGATATTAATTTGCTTTTTGGGGGATAATTTTACTACCCTTACAAATCTTTTGATTTATACCGACTGCATCTATGAACTGCGATTTTGCCATACGTTCGGCACTTAGCCGTATTGGAATCGGAACGCTCTTTGGGTGCTATAAAAACTAAAAACAGATGAAAATGAAAGAGAAAACCGTTTACGAGCGGCCTTTGGCAGAGGTTGTGGATGTCTTTCCGGAAATGGTGCTGTGCCTCAGTGGAGACAGCCGTGGGGAAGGCACTGGAGAAGATATGGAGTCGCAGGAAGGAGCGTGGTAACAGTAACCGGTAACAGTAACCGTTTAATTCAGAACAATTATGCGAAAGTCTAGTATTTTTGCTGCCGTTCTCTTGCTGACGGCAGTTTCTTGTCAGGAGGAACTGATACAGACGCCGGAACAGTTCGGCAATTTCAGCATCAAGGCCACTAGGGAGGCCTGTACGGATGCCACAGAAACCGGTGCGGCTACCAAGGCGGGCATTGACCCTGCAAGCGGTGCATTC
>CAYRHC010000181.1:0-3798 GCA_964423935.1 uncultured Bacteroidales bacterium
AGTATCATCGCCGACGATGATATCTTTTTCATGTGGCAAGTGGAACCTACGGTCATTTTCGGACGCAACCAGCTTATCGACAACGAAGTGAACCTTGACTACTGCAAGGAACATCACATACAGGTGTACCGCCGCAAGAGCGGAGGCGGTTGTGTCTATGCCGACAAGGGCAACATCATGTTTTCCTACATCACCAAGACCGACAACGTAAGTTTTACTTTCAGTGCCTACACTTCGGCCGTGGCCCGTATGCTCTGCAAGCTTGGACTGAACGCCACCGCCGATGGGCGCAACGATGTCTTGATAGACGGGCTCAAGGTTTCGGGCAATGCCTTTTATCACCTGCCGGGACGCAGCATCGTGCACGGTACCATGCTCTACGACACCGACATGACACATATGAGTCGGGCCATCACGCCTTCTACGGCCAAACTGGAATCGAAGGGCGTCGAGTCGGTACGCCAGCGCATCACCACCATCAACCGTCACTGCGACATCAGCTTGGATGACTTCAAACGCTTCGTTCGCACGGAGCTTTGCGATGGCAGCATCAGCCTACAAACCGATGATGTGGCCAAAATCGAGGACATCACCCGAACATATCTTACGCCCGCCTTCATCTACGGCAGCAACCCTCAATGCAACCTCAGACGCAAGCAGCGCATCCCCGGGGTAGGCGAAGTGGAACTGAGCTTGGTGCTCAAACACAATATCATCAAGGATATCAACATTGCCGGCGACTATTTCCTTATCGGCAATCTGGACCAAGGGCTGCTGTACAGGCTCAAAGGGGTCGATTTCCATCCCGAAGCCATCGCTGCCGCTCTCGGCTCCATCAAGGTATCCGACATTATCATGAACCTCAGCAACGAAGATCTGATTAAATTACTGTTTCAATAAATTCATACAACTATGGCCGAAAACAAAAGAACCTGCCTTTATGAGCAGCATGTCAGCCTTGGAGCGCTTATCAGCCCCTTCGGCGGCTTTGATATGCCTATCCAGTACAAGGACATTGTCAGTGAACACAATGCCGTGCGCAACCATGTAGGCGTTTTCGATGTTTCCCACATGGGCGAAGTGCAAATAACCGGACCCCATGCCGAAATATTCGTCAACCACATTTTCACCAACGATGTCCGTACGCTCACGCCCGGCAAGATTGCCTACGGCATGATGCTCTACCCCGATGGCGGAACGGTAGACGACCTTTTGGTGTACAAGAATGGCGACAACGATTTCTTCCTCGTTATCAACGCCGCCAATATCGACAAGGATGTAGACTGGATACGCCAACAGTCCGAAGGTTATCGGGTAAAGATTGACCACCAGAGCGATTACTACGGACAGATAGCCGTGCAAGGCCCCGAGAGCGAAGAGACTTTGGCCAAATATCTCAAGATAGACGCTCACGACTTGAGTTTCTACACCTTCAAGACCATCCCCTACGAAGGCGAGAACATCATTGTCAGCCGCACGGGCTACACGGGCGAAGACGGTTTCGAAATCTACGCTTCGCACGCCTTGACGGTAAAATTCTGGAAAGCTCTTATCGAGGCGGGTGTACAGCCTTGCGGACTGGGTTGCCGCGACACCTTGCGTTTCGAAGTAGGTCTGCCGCTGTACGGCGATGAACTCAGTGCCGAAATCACTCCGCTGATGGCCGGTCTGGGCATTTTCGTCAAGCTCGACAAGGAAGAATTCATTGGCAAGGAAGCACTGGCCAAACAGAAGGCCGAAGGTCCCGCCAAGAAATTGGTAGGTCTGGAACTCAAGGACAAAGCCATTGCCCGCCACGGCTACACAGTCTTTTCGGGCGAAACACCGGTGGGACAGATTACTACCGGCTACCACGGCATTTCGGTAGACAAGAGCATCGCCATGGCTTTGGTGGATGCCGCCTACGCCGCTCAAGGCACACAGCTTAGCGTCCAGATTCGCAAGAAATTCTTCGATGCCGAGGTCTGCCCCAAGAAATTCTACAAAAAGAGTTACAAGAAATAATTACAATTGTATAAACCATTATCACTTAGAACATTATGAGCAAGATTATTGAAGGCTTGTACTACAGCGAATCGCACGAGTACATCAAAGTTGAAGGCAACACAGGTTATGTGGGTATCACCGACCATGCACAAAGCGAGCTCGGCGACGTTGTTTATGTGGATATGCCCGAAGTTGGCGACGAAGTAAGTGCCGGCGAAACCTTCGGTGCCGTCGAAAGTGTCAAGGCTGCCAGCGATTTGAATTCTCCCGTTTCGGGCAAGGTCATCGAAGTGAACGCCACCCTCGAAGACGAACCCGGCCTTATCAACGAAGACGCATTTGCCAACTGGATTATCAAGGTGGAAATCAGTGACCCGGCCGAACTCGGCAAGTTGATGGATGCCAAGGCCTACAAAGCTTTCATCGGAGAATAAGCACCCTCAAAACCAGCTATCATGAGCTATAAATATTTTCCGCATACGGCCGACGACTTGAGCGCCATGCTCAAAACCTGCGGCCTGGGCAGTCTGGACGAGCTCTACAGCGACATTCCCGAAAACCTCGTTTTCAAACGGGAATACAACCTGCCCGGCCAGATGAGCGAATTGGAACTGCGCAAGTTCTTCGATGAACTCGGGTCGCACAACCGTCAGCTCAACTGCTATATCGGTGCCGGCTGCTACGACCATTACGCTCCCGCCGTCATCAACAGCATTGTCAATCGCAGCGAATTCCTGACTTCCTACACGCCCTACCAGGCTGAGATTTCGCAAGGCACGCTACAGTACATTTTTGAATACCAGAGCCTTATGGCAGAGCTTACCGGCATGGAAGTGAGCAACGCCTCCATGTACGATGGCAGCACCGCCACGGCCGAAGCCATGATGATGGCCTGCGCCAATGCCAAAAACCGCAACAAGGTACTGGTATCGTCTACCATCAATCCCGTAGTGATGCGCGTTGTCAAAACCTATGCCCGTTACCACAACATCATCGTGGAAGAAATCGCCCAAGAGAACGGTGTGGTTTCAAAAAGCGATTTCGAGCAGAAGGTAAGCCGCGGCGATGTAGCCGGAGTTATCGTGGCCTCGCCCAACTTCTACGGTATCCTCGAAGACTTCAGTTCCTGGGCCGACATCTGTCATGCCAACAAGAGCCTGCTTATCATGAACTGCGTGGCCAACGATTTGGCCGTTATCAAGACGCCGGGAGAATGGGGTGCCGACATCGCCGTTGGCGACGGACAAAGCCTGGGTATTCCCATGAGCTTCGGCGGTCCCTATGTGGGCTTCCTATGTACGCGCAAGTCACTTATCCGCAAGATGCCGGGCCGTATTGTCGGTGCCACCAAGGATGCCGATGGCAAACGCGCTTTCGTGCTGACCCTGCAAGCTCGCGAACAGCATATCCGCCGCGAAAAAGCCACCAGCAACATCTGCTCCAATCAGAGCCTGATGGCGCTTTACGTGACGGTCTACATGTCGCTAATGGGCAAGGATGGTCTGCGCGAAGTGAACGCCTTGGGCTACAGCAACGCCCATTATCTGGCCGAGCAGCTCTGCAAGAGCGGCAAGTTCAGCCTCGCCTACCCCGACCAGCCTTTCCTCAATGAATTTGTCGTGAAGGTGAAGGGCTCCGCCACCAAACTGCAGCAAGCCATGCTCGAACTCGGGGTTCAGTTCGGTCTGCGTCTCGATGACGAACGCATACTGCTGTGCACCACCGAAATGCAAAGCAAAGAAGACATCAACAGACTTGTCGGACAATGTGCAAACATTTTATAGGAGGAGGTCGAGATTATGAACAATACAT
>CAYRHC010000182.1:0-3786 GCA_964423935.1 uncultured Bacteroidales bacterium
GGTTACACTTCCGGTACGCAGGACGCCACCATGACCACGCTGGGTATTTATCCCGTCGGCGGCAAGTACGATGATGGCAACGGTGGAAAGATTGGACCGAAATCGGGCAGCGGCATTGCTCCTGACAAAATGCTGCAAGCCTACTCAGTTCCCTTCATGAAAGCCGAACTCGTGTTGGCCGGCGAAACCACCGGCGATGCCGCCAGCCTGCTCAAGGAAGGTATTCTGGCATCAATCTATCACGTGAATACCGTTTCTTTGGCCGCTGCTGTCTCTACACCTGCCATAAGCTCTGCTGATGCTGAGGCCTTCGCCACCAAGGTGTTGGAAAAATTTACAGCAGCTACCACCACCGACAAGAAAATGGAAATCGTTATGACCCAGAAGTGGATTGCCAACTTCTTCAATCCGGTAGAAGCTTACAACGACATCCGCCGTACGGGTTATCCCAAACTCTTCACGGGTGACGAAAACAACATGGCATGGACTCCTTACAAACAGAGCGTAGAACCCGTTGCTGAACTCACGTCATTCAATCTCAACACCATTCTGGCCTACCCGCGCATTATGTGGTATCCCAACGGGGAAATCACCACGAATCCGAATATCAGCAACAACGCAAGGGTAGTAAGCGAGAAGACCGTGTTCTGGGATGTCTTGTAAACAATATTATGTCTAACAAGTAAAAGATTCAAATATGAAAAGTCACAGAATAATCATAGCACTTCTGGCTCTTGCGTTATTCGCAGGATGCAGCAAACAGTCGTTGCCTTACGACCTTGAGGGGGTTGAGAAAGGGGTGGTTATCAACATTCACAAACCGCTCGGATCGGCTTCTGCCATGAGCACCGACAAGAGCGATGTTTTCGATGTGGTGCTCGAAATTCCCGCTCAGCAGGGCGACTGGTCGATGCTAGACAAGGCCTATCTTACGGCCGTCTACACCCACGGTGGAAATAAAACAGCCATCGACATGGACGATATGGCCATTACCCAATTTCCCTGCACACTTCAAGTAAGCATTGCCGATGTGTGCGACAAGTTCGGCATCAATGGTGACCTTACCGTTGGCGACCGTATGGAATTCACGCCCAGTTATGTGCTGAAAAGCGGCACCGTAGTCAACGGCTGGAATGCCTTGGCAGGCAGCTTCAACAACACGGCTTTTTCGGGTTGGAAGATGGAAGACGGTTCAAGCTTCTCTTACAGAATATCTTACACGGCTTTCGCTCCCTTTGACAAGAGCGACTATATTGGTGTAGGTATTCTCAACGATGGTTACAACACTTCCATTACCGTTACCGAAATTGACGAGTTGCCCGGCGAAGAATGGATTCCTACCGGCGTGCCTACCGATAAGCTTATCGGCCTGCAGGTGGCTGGCAATATCTGGTACGGCGGCGATGTATTCAAGATGTGGATCAACACGCTCGACTACACGCTTATCATTCCGGACCAGGTTGTCCACAAAGACTTCACCTACAGATCCTACGGAACCTACGATGGTGCCGTCAAATATTGTGAAGGCGAGCTCGACACGCTCAACAAGAAGATAATTTTCTACTTCTACTCTTCTTGGGGTCCTTATACCCTTGGCGATGCCGAGTATGAAATAAGCTTCTGACGGAAATCGGTTTGTTCCCAAACAACGAGGAGGGTGACCCTTATGGTCATCCTCCTTTGTTTTTACGCATCTATCATCTTTTTTCTAAAACCTTCCATTTTACCCCGGATTTAGAAAAAAAAAGTATCACTGAAAAATCGTAGCTTTGCGCGTTTTTGGGGATATGAACAGAATAGAACGCGAAAAGAAGACGGTCGGACATATGATAGCATTGTGGTGTCGGCATCATCATGGAGGAAAGGGCCTGTGCGCGGACTGCCAGTCTCTGCTCAGCTATGCCCTAGCCCGCCTCGACCATTGCAAATTCGGCGAGCAGAAAACCAAGTGCCACATATGTCCCGTACACTGTTACCGCAAGGATATGCGCGAAAACATTCGTGAGGTGATGCGCTACAGCGGTCCTAGAATGCTGTTGCACCACCCCATCGAAGCTATACTCTTCCTGCTGGGAAGATAAAAGAATTACCGGCGGTCGAGGGCCTGCTGCCAACGCCAGGCCGAGAGCAAAGTTTCCTCTACCGTTGCCTGAGCCTTCCAGCCCAGCACCTTGTTGGCCTTGGTAGGATCGGCCCACACTTGCTCGATATCGCCTTCGCGACGGCCCACTATCTTGTAATTGAGCTTGACACCGGTCACTTTCTGGAAAGTGTCTACAATTTCCAGCACCGACAAGCCACGGCCCGTACCCAGATTGAACACCTCTACTGACTCCAGCGACTTACCGCCGAGCATACGCTCCACAGCCACCACGTGAGCCTTGGCCAAGTCTACCACATTGATGTAGTCACGAATGCAGGAACCGTCAGGTGTGTTGTAGTCGTTGCCGAAAACGCTCAGCTGCTGACGTATGCCGGCCGCCGTCTGCGTTACATAGGGAATCAGATTCTGCGGTACACCCAAAGGCAGCTCGCCTATCTTGGCCGAAGGATGCGCACCGATAGGATTGAAGTAACGCAACAATATAGCCTTGTAGGCGTTGTTGGCATGAACAGCATCGGTAATGATGTCTTCGCAAATCTTCTTGGTGTTGCCGTAGGGCGAAGTGGCCGGTTTGATGGGCGTATCCTCGCTCACGGGCAAGACATCGGGCTGACCGTAGACCGTGCATGACGAAGAGAACACGAAACCTTCCACGCCGTACTCGGGCATCAGTTCCAGCAGATTGATGAGCGTATTGAGGTTGTTGCGGTAATAGAGCAAAGGCTTCTGCACCGATTCACCCACGGCTTTACTGGCCGCGAAGTTGATAATTGCCTTGATGCCGGGATACTTCTCGAACACCGCTTTCAAGGCCGGACGGTCGGTACAATCTACCTGTTCGAAGGCCGGGCGTATGCCCGTAATGGCTTCAATGCCGTCCAGCACACCGATATTGGAGTTGGACAAGTTGTCGATAACCACCACATCGTAGCCGGCCTGCTGCAATTCAACGGTTGTATGCGAACCGATATAGCCCGTGCCGCCAGTTACCAGAATTCTCTTGGTCATAGCCATTTATCGTTTAGAGTTTTACAATACCCGAGAAGCCCATAAAGGCCAACGCCAGCATACCTGCCGTCAGCAAGGCGATAGGCATACCCTGCATTCCCTTGGGGATACGCATCAGGGCCAATTGCTCGCGGATACCGGCGAAGAGCACCAAGGCCAAACCGAAACCGATGGCCGTCGAGATGGCGTACACAACCGATTCCAGCAAGTTGTAGTCTTTTTGGATAACCAGAATGGCCACACCCAGCACGCAGCAGTTGGTTGAAATCAGCGGAAGGAACACGCCCAGCGACTGGTAAAGCGCAGGCGAAATCTTCTTGAGGATAATCTCCAGCAGCTGCACCAAAGCGGCGATAATCAGGATAAAGGCGATGGTCTGCAGGTATTGCAGGTTGAAGGGATCCAAAAGATAGGTATACACCAGCCAAGTGATGATGGTAGACAGCGTCAGCACGAAAGCTACCGCACCGGCCATACCCACTGCCGTATTAATCTTTTTGGAAACACCCAGGAAAGGACAGATACCCAAGAACTGGGACAGCACGATGTTGTTGACGAACACCGCGGCGATGAACATAAAAATATAGATCATGACTGTTTTCTTATTTTATTGACGATTGCCAGCAGATAGGCCAAGGTAATGAAAGCACCGGGAGCCAGAATGAATACCAGCG
>CAYRHC010000183.1:0-3766 GCA_964423935.1 uncultured Bacteroidales bacterium
TTCAGGGCGGCACGTCCGCTGCGGGCCGTCAGAACGATGCTGTTGTCATCGATACCCACATCGTGCGGGTCGATGATTTCGTAAGTGCTGACATTCTTGAGCACGCCGTCCTGGTGTATGCCGGACGAATGCGAGAAAGCATTGCGTCCCACGATGGCCTTGTTGGGCTGAACGGGCATGTTCATCAAACTCGAAACCAGTCGGCTGCTGGCGTAAATCTGCTTGGTGTTCAAATTGGTTTCCAGATTCATGGAAGGATGACACTTCACTATCATGGCAATCTCTTCGAGTGCGGTGTTGCCGGCGCGTTCGCCTATGCCGTTGATGGTGACCTCCACCTGACGCGCACCGTTGGTAATGCCGGCAACGGTGTTGGCCGTAGCCATGCCCAGATCGTTGTGGCAGTGCGTGGAAATAACGGCCTTGTCGATACCCTCGACGTACTCCGTCAAGTACTTGATTTTGGCCCCGTATTCTTCGGGCAGGCAATAACCCGTGGTGTCGGGAATGTTCACGATGCGCGCCCCGGCCTTGATGACAGCTTCGATGACGCGAGCCAGATATTCATTGTCGGTGCGTCCGGCATCTTCGGCATAAAACTCCACTTCGTCCACAAAACGGCGTGCATACTTGACGGCGGCCACGGCGCGCTCGATGATCTCTTCCTGATTGGAATGAAACTTGTACTGAATGTGTTCGTTGGAAGTGCCGATACCCGTATGGATGCGCTTGTGACGTGCGAAACGCAGGGCTTCGGCCGCCACGTCGATGTCTTTTTCATTGGCGCGGGTAAGGGCGCAGATGGTGGGCCAGGTAACGGCCTTGGAAATCTCGATAACCGAGTTGAAGTCGCCGGGACTCGAAACTGGGAAGCCGGCTTCGATAACATCAACACCCAGGACCTCCAGCTGTTTGGCCACTTGTATCTTCTCGATGGTGTTCAACTGGCAGCCGGGAACTTGTTCTCCGTCGCGGAGCGTGGTGTCGAAAATAAATAATCTGTTGTTGCTCATTTTATCATAAAAAGAAAAGGCCTCCCGCGTGGAAGCGAAAGGCCTTGAAATATCATTGTTGTTGGATTTCTACATACGACCATCGCTTCCACATGCCCAAGGCAGCAGAATAATACCCGATAGCAGAATAATGGAAGTATGGTTCATTTGTCGTTTTGTTTTTGTCCCTTGCGGGAAAAGCGCTGCAAAGGAAAATATATTTTCGAAGTTATCAAACGATTATGCAGTAATTTTTAAAAATATTACCTTTGTCGTCCCAAAAAACGTAAGAGTATGCAATTAATCGACCGTTTCCTGAAATACGTGCAATACGACACGCAGTCTAACGAAGAAACCGATCTGGTGCCCAGTACGCCCGGTCAGATGGCATTCGCAAAAGTTCTGGAAGAAGAACTGAAATTCATCGGTTTGCAGGATGTCAAGCTCGATGCCAACGGCTACTTGATGGCCACTTTGCCGGCCAACTGCAGTGAAAAACGTCCCGTTGTAGGCTTTATCGCCCACATGGACACCAGCCCCGATATGTCGGGCCGCAAGGTGAAGCCGCAGATTATTAAATCGTACGACGGCAAGGATATCGTTCTGAATGCCGACGAGAACATTGTCCTCACCACCAAGCAGTTCCCCGAGCTTTCGCAGTTCGTGGGCCAGGATATCGTATGCACCAACGGCAAGACGCTACTGGGCGCCGACGACAAGGCCGGCATAGCCGAAATCGTGACGGCGATGGAATATCTGCTCGCTCATCCCGAAATCAAACACGGCAAGATACGCGTGGGTTTCACTCCCGACGAAGAAATAGGCAAGGGCCCCGACCATTTCGATGTGGCCGCTTTCGGTGCCGACTGGGCCTACACCATGGATGGCGGCGATTTGGGCGAGTTGGAATACGAAAACTTCAATGCTGCTTCGGCCAAAGTGCAGTTCAAAGGTTGCAACGTGCATCCCGGTTATGCCAAACACAAGATGCTGAACGCTATCCGTGTGGCCGGACAGTTCGCCGGAATGTTGCCGCGTCATGAAACGCCCGAACATACCGAAGGCTACGAAGGATTCTATCATCTTATATCGATGAACGGCACGGTAGAGGAAGCTACGCTTACCTATATTATACGCGACCACGACCGTCCCACTTTCGAACGCCGCAAGAAGGAAATGCAGCACCTGGTCAACAAAATCAATGCCGAGTTCGGCGAAGGAACGGCCACGCTGACGCTCAAGGACCAGTACTACAACATGCGCGAAAAAATCGAGCCTGACAACATGCATGTGGTGAATTTGGCCATCGCAGCCATGGAAGCCGTTGGGGTGGAATGCAAGGTGACACCCATTCGTGGCGGTACTGACGGAGCCCGTCTGTCGTTCATGGGATTGCCTTGCCCGAACATCTTCGCAGGCGGCATGAACTTCCACGGCCGTTTCGAGTATCTGCCCATACCCTCGGCCGAGAAAGCCATGCAGACTATCCTTAAAATCTGCGAATTGGCGCGCTAAAAACGTTACTTAATCGGGTGGTCCTTGTAAAAGGCACTCAAACGATAGGCAAGGTCTTCGTACTGCGATTCTTTCACAAAAGAGGTGCAGATGCGGAGACCTTCTTGTTGGCTGCCGGTATTTTGCAGCGATACGGTACTGATGCCGTAGAACATCAGCTCTTTCATCAGTTCGCTGCCGCTCATGCCCGGATAGCAGACGGTAAAGTAGAAGCCGTCGGCCAGGGTTTCGCCCAAATCGTTGTCGTAGACGATGTAAAAACCGTTGTCGAGGAACATCTTCTTGACCACGCGGGCACGCTCGCCGTACACCTTCACGTCTTCCAGAAAACGATAGTTGCCGTCGCTGGCGGCCTTCATCATGGCAGCCATGGCGTATTGGGCCGAATGGCTCGTGCCGGAAGAAAGCGCGTACAAGACCCGGTTCACGAAGACATTGCCGAACTGTCCCACGCCGTATCGTTGTTTGAGGTCGGCATACTCGTGTTGGTAAAGGGCTGGAGAAATGGCCGCCACGCCTATGCGCTGTCCGGCGTAACTAAAGGCCTTCGAACCCGAGATGAGCAGAATGTAATGGTCGGTATATTTGGCCACCGTCGCTTGGAAGGGCGCTTGGAAGGGCGTGCCCAGGTCTTTGCGGAAGTCCATGGCAAAATAAGCCAAATCTTCCAACACGATGACTCCGTATTTGGTAGCTAGTTCGCCGATAACCCGTAATTCGCTGTCTTGCAGACAAAACCACCCGGGATTGTTGGGGTTGGAATAAATCAAGGCCGAGATATTGCCCTTGGTCAGATAAGATTCCAGTTTGTCGCGCAGGGCGGCCCCTCTAAAATGGTAAACGTCGAAGCTCTCGAATTTGCAGCCGAGCACCACCAGCTGCTGTTTCTGCACCGAGAAGCCCGGGTCGATGAACAGGATGGTGTCCTTTTTTCTGTCGCACTGGCTACAAGTGAGGAACGAAGTGAAAGTGCCTTGCATAGAGCCTGTAACGGGGACGCAGTTGCTGGCGGGAACATCCACATCGATAAAGGCTTTGATAAAACGCGAGGCCTCCTCTTTGAGCTGAGGTAGTCCGTCCAGCTGCGGATAAATAGAGGCGACACCTTGCTTAAGTGCCTCAATTTCCGCATCCACGCCCACCTGCGATGGCGGCAGACCGGGAACGCCCATTTCCATGCGGACATATTTTTGGCCGCTTTGCTTTTCAGCCATATTGGTCATGGCAACCACTTCGCGAATGATGGCTTTACCGAAATC
>CAYRHC010000184.1:0-3757 GCA_964423935.1 uncultured Bacteroidales bacterium
CCTTGAGCGAAGCACCCACAAAGACAGGTTCGCTGTAAACTCTTTCTTCGTTTTCGAGCAAAGCCACATAGCCCACATACCAGCCGGCCTTGGAGGCATCGACCTTGGTTGAGTTGTAACCGCTCGCATTGGGCAGACCTTCGAACTCAGTGCTGATAGCGGTAGAGCCTTCGGGCACGTTCAAGCGGATAACGTTGAAACCGGTAGCCTCGGGAGCGCGGGCATAAGCCACTTTCTGCCAACCGTCGCCATCGTCACTGCTCACCCAGCCGAGTTTACCGATATAGTTCTTGCCAAAGTCGCGGATAGGAGCCTGCATGGTGATATTGGCCTGCTCGTCAAGGTTCACCACTTCCGAATTGAAATCCCAAGTGGCGCAACGAGCTGCATATTCGTAAAGGTCGCGGTTAAGCGTCATCAAATCGCCGTTGCAGAACAGACGTTGATAGGCCTGCAGGGCATCTTCACTGCTCTTGGACTCCTTCCAGAGTTTGCCATAGCCTTCCCAACCGTATTTGTCGGTAAGGAGGAACTGGAACCAATAGGTGGCATAGCGCTGATGTTCGTGATGGAAATGGCGCATATGGTTTTCGGTGAACACGCGGAAGTTTTCACTGTTGAAAGCCTGCTCGGCATAGAGGTTGTAGCTCTGCCAGTTGGCGCAAGCCTCCCAGAAGAGACCGCCAATTTGCATAAAGCCGGCATTCTTGGAACCATAGTCGGCATACACCTGATACTGGAAGGCATGGCCGATTTCGTGGGCGATGGTGCTACCGGTAGGCTGACAAGCCGTTGCGCTGACCCAAAGGGCACCCATGTTGCCACTACCGCCACCTTCGGCCTTCCAGTCGGTAGTACCGTAGAGGCAGATGGTCATATAGTATTTGTCCAAATAAGACTTGCCTTCGTCACCGCGAAGACCGAGCTTGGTCACATACGTATCGTAATAGATTTCAGCCTTCATCAGCAGGTCTTCGATATCCACACGGATAGACTGACCGGTGCGTTCGTCGCTGGGCAAGATTTGGCCGGTTTCGTCGTAGCCCTTATCCCAAAGCAGCAGGAAGTGCTCACTGGCGCGGGCGCGACCCAGGTAAAACTCACTGTCGGAACTCTTGAGCTTGGTCACACTACCCACCACACCTTCGTATACGCGGGAAATATCGATGCCTCGCTCAGCAATCTGTTCGTCGGTAAGCGTGATGACAGGAGCCTTCTGTGTGACGGTAAAGTCGATGCGGTTGTCGCCATTGATGATGGAAACATCTGCCGTACGGGCGCTATCAGCGGGGTTGGCATCGCAGATGATGGTAGTCTTGCAACTCTTCTTGACACCACTACCCTGTTCGCGGTCGGGGTCGAACCTCAGCCAATCGGCTTCGCACTCGATGTGCCAAGACTGGTCGCATTTGAACTTGACGGTTTTCTCGCCGCCCTCGGCCGTAAAAGTGGCACTGGGAGCAACGATGTAACTGAGCGAACCGGTGGTTTCTTCCCAAGGTTGCTCCTTTTCGCCGCATGCGGAGAGCACGAAAACTCCCGCAAGGGCGAAGGCAATTGCTTTACATATCAACTTTTTCATTTTCCATAGGGTTTAGTTCCTTCAAATTTAGCTTTCCAGGGCCACTTGATATCCTTGGAGTCGCTCTCGTCGCTCCAGGCGTGGCGCTCGTATTTCGTGGGGGCACCGGTCACCACCAGCCATAGCTTGCTGGCACCGGCGGGTACGTCCCAAGTCTGCTGTTCGCCAGTGGCACTCCAAACGGGGCTGTAATAGGTTCTGCCACCGCTATAGGCCACAAAACCATAGCGCCAGCCGGCTTGGGTGATACTACCCGATACGCAACCCGAGATGCCCAAATTGTGTTCCAGTGTCACGGCCACCTTGTTATCGGATGGGATAGTCATTCTAATAGCGTTGGAACCGGTGGTTTCAGGAGCCTTGGATGCAGCAATCTCCCACCAATCTTCAGCATTCTTGGAGATATTGGTAATGGCGGTAGCTCCGATACTATTCTTGCCGTAGTTGCGCAGTTCATCGGTATCGTAAGTAAGCATATGAGCGGCATACTGCCACATGGAGTTGTTCATGGCATCCACATCATAGCCCATCAGACGCATATAAGTTTCCACAGGATCTTCGGGATATTCGGCCTCGTTCCACAGACGTCCGATGAAAGAAATGTCGCCCGTTTCCTCTACCCACCACCAATGGATAAAGTAGTTTGCGTAACGCGGACGTTCGTGTATCACATGCAGATAAGCCGAAGTGGTATATTCGGAATACCAGCCACTGAAAGCACCGCTGCGGTATTTTTCCAACTGGAAAGACTGCCACTGGGCCGTTTGTTCCCAGAAAGCATTGCCACCTGCTCCGCTTGCACCGAATCCGTAACGCCAGCCGGGTCCTTGATTGGTCTTGGCATTGATAGCGGCATCACCCTCGATGCCTTGCTGCAGCAGATAGTCGCAGAAAGTCATGTACTGGAAGCTGTGGCCGATTTCGTGGCCGATGGTGCTGCCCACGGGCTGGCAAGTGCTGGGATTGACCCACAGCGCACCGATGGTATTGTCATAACCGCTGCCGGTAGCCAGCCATTCGTCCTGATAGAGGATGTAAATCTGCATCTTATACTTGTCGAGTACCGACTGGCCCTTGCCGGTGCGGGCGAAACCCAGACGGTTCACGTTAAGGTCATAAAACTCTTCGGCTTTTTCCAGCAGGTCGTCGATATCCACCTTCATAGAAGATTTCTTGCAGGTGCTGGGCGAAGTATTGGCCTGACCCAAGCGTTCGCCGTAGAGACCATATTCGCCGTACTGGGCATCCCAAAATACCACGAAGTGTTCGCTCTGCTTGCTGCGACACCAACTCCAACGGCTATCGCTGCGCAACATATCATAATTGAACTCGGCCGGTTGATAGAACTTGTCCAAATCCTGCACATCCGAGGCAGAGAGCACTAGGGCCACTTGCTGTTGAGTGACAGTAAAATCCTTGCTGCTGGCACCCGAAACAATGCGGCACTGAGCAGTTCTGGCCGCACCGGTGTTGACATCGGCAGTAAACTTGATAGAGAGCACTTTCTTGACAGCTCCCTCAGTCTTGTTGGGGTGAAGCCAGGCAGACGCTTCATCGTCCATTTCCAAACGCCACTCGTGGTCGCAGGTAAATTGGAAAGTGGCTGTAGAGCCCTCCAAGGCTGCAATATCGAGATTGGAACCGAAGGGGAATTTAATGGTAGCCTCATAGGTGTCTGCCGGTTCTTCGGGATGACAGGCACAGAAGAACGGCAGCGCCAGGGCCAGAATCAAAGGAAAAATCTTTTTCATCATTTGGTTATTTTAATCTTGAAATTAATCGTCACAACGGCGGTGTTATAGACAAAAGCCACATTCACGGGCAGCACATCGCCCTCCTTGATGGAACCGTTCTTGACCTTGTCGGGATGAACACCGAATTGGAAAGTCCAGGATGCCGGCGTGTATTCCACAAAGGTATAGCCGGCGCTCCAGCCCTTGTTATTGCCTTCTGCATCCAACCAGAAGCCGAATCCGTTGGCCGTATAGTAATTGTCGGCCGTAGAAGACATGTACGAAGCGTCAATCTTTCCATCGGAATTCACCGCCAGGAACTTAACCTTGCTGCTGCGTACATTATTAATATCGGTGGTGATGGCCGCCTTGATATCGGAAGGTTGCATCACAAATGCCTTGGCCAGGCCCACCATCAAATCTTCGTCCATTTCCCAGCTGG
>CAYRHC010000185.1:0-3731 GCA_964423935.1 uncultured Bacteroidales bacterium
CGCCACCGCCATAAACCGTCCGCTGCTTGTCGAGCGTGAAATATTTAAGCGAATCGGGAAAATGAATGCTGTCGGCCGAGAGCATCTCGCCACGGTTGTAGCGCTCAATAAGGTCTAGAGCATAAGCTTCTTCGCCCCGGTCGTAAGGTTTCTGTATGCAACGGCCGCTGGGTGTATGGTAACGCGACACGGTCAGTTTGATTACCGTACCATCGCCCAAAGGCAACATGCGCTGCACCAATCCCTTGCCGAAACTACGACGGCCAACCAACAGCGCACGGTCCCAATCTTGCACGGCACCGGCCACAATCTCGCTCGATGAAGCCGAATATTCGTCGATCAGCACCACCAGATTACCTTTTTCGAAATCGCCTTTGATACTGGCATTGGCCTGTTGGCGCGGGCTGTGCAGTCCTTCGGTATACACGATACATTTGCCGCTGCCCAGAAATTCATCGGCCAACTCGATAGCCGTCGACATATAGCCACCGCCGTTCGATTGCAGGTCGAGAACCAACTGCTTCATACCCTGCGAACGCAACTGTTTGAAGGCCTGCCGGTATTCGTCCATGGTAGTGGCGCCAAAACGGCTTATCTTGATGTAACCGATATCTTTGGTCAACATGAAAGAAGCATCCAAGCTGTACATGGGAATCTTGTCACGGGTGATGCTGAAGTGTATCAAGTCTTTTTGCTGACGGCGTTTCACATCCACCTCCACCTGCGTTCCCTTGGGGCCTCTCAGTCTTTTAATCACATCGCGGCTGTTCATCTTCACCCCGGCGATATTTTCTCCATCGATGGCCATAATGCGGTCACCAGCCAGCAAGCCGACTTTTTCGGAAGGTCCACCGGCTATCACTTCCACCACAAAGAGCGTGTCGTTCATCATGTTGAAGGAAATACCCACGCCATCGAAGCCACCTTGCAAAGGCTCGTTCATAGCCGCAATCTCTTCGGCATTCATATACTCGGAATGCGGGTCAAGTTCTTTCACCATAGCAGCTATCGCCTTATCGGTCAGATTCTTGGCATTGACACTATCTACATACATCTCGGTAAACAGATACAAGGCAGAATAAATCTTGCGGGCATGTGTGGCGAATTCGGGTTCCGTGGCCGTAGCGGCCTCTTGTGTTTGGGCAAATATGCCTTGAAGGGGCAGCATGCAGCATAGCAAGACAGCAGCCTCTTTCCATATGTTTTTTATGCTTGTCATCTTCTCAGTCTTGGCAGGGAGAAAGGAAATGTAAAGCCTTCGGAAGATAGGACCTCACATCGGCCCCATGATGTAGAAGGTCGCGCACCACCGACGACTGGCAATGTTCATACTCGGGACGCGCGTAGAGCAATACGGTTTCGAGCTGCCCGCCGGAGAGGCCCTGGTTCACGGCAGCCATCGTCTTTTCGTACTCGAAGTCGATGGAGGAACGAACCCCCTTGATTAAACAACAAGCCTGACGTTGCATGGCCAAATCGGCCAATAGGCCCGACCACAGCACCACTTCCACGCGAGGTTCATCAGCGTAGCAGGCCTGCACTTGACACAAGCGTTCTTCGGGACTGAACAGGGCCTTTTTGTCGGCATTGACACCAATAACGACTATCACCTTGTCGAAAAGCTGCAAGGCACGCGCCACAACATCGGAATGGCCAATGGTAAAAGGATCGAAACTTCCGGGGAAAACAGCGGTTCTCATAGCAGATCTTCCTCCACTACCAAATTGTTCATCATAAAATTCTGACGCTCAGAGGTATTCTTGCCCATATAAAATTCCAGCATCTCACCAACGGCATCTTCCTTCCGCAGTTTTACCTGATCAAGGCGAATATCCTTGCCGATGAAAGCCTTGAATTCATCGGGAGAAATCTCACCCAAACCTTTGAATCGGGTAATTTCAGGATTGGATCCCAAAGCGGCAATAGCCTCCAGACGTTCCTCTTCGGTGTAGCAATAGCGCGTTTCCTTCTTGTTGCGTACACGGAAAAGCGGTGTCTGCAGGATATACACATGCCCCTTCTTGATAAGGTCGGGGAAGAACTGCAAAAAGAATGTCAACATCAGCAGACGAATGTGCATACCGTCCACATCAGCATCGGTGGCAATAATCACCTTGTTGTAGCGCAGGTCGTCCAGGCCGTTTTCGATATTGAGGGCCGCCTGCAGCAAATTGAACTCTTCGTTCTCGTAGACTACTCTTTTGGTTTTGCCGAAGGTGTTCAATGGCTTGCCGCGCAGAGAAAAAACGGCCTGATAGTTCACATCGCGGCTTTTGGTGATGGAGCCACTGGCCGAATCGCCCTCGGTGATAAAGATGCTGGTGTCTTCAAGGTTCTTGCCGCGGGCATCAGCGAAATGGAAACGGCAATCGCGCAGCTTACGGTTGTTTAGATTGGCTTTCTTTGCCACCTCGCGCGATTTCTTGGTCACCACGTCGATTTCCTTGCGTTCCTTCTCGGAATCGTTGATTTTCTTGAGCATCACCTCGGCCACTTCGGCATGCTTGTACATAAAGTTGTCGAGGTCTTTTTTCAGAAAATCGTTGATATACTTACTGATGGACGGACCGTCCTTGGACATATCCTTGGAGCCGAGCTTGGTCTTGGTCTGCGATTCAAAAATGGGTTCGTCCACCTTGATGCTCACAGCCGAAACCATACCCATGCGGATGTCGGCATAGTCGTGGTTTTTGGCGAAAAACTCCTTGATGACACGCGACACAGCCTCACGATAGGCCGTTTGATGCGTGCCGCCCATAGTCGTATGCTGTCCGTTGACAAAAGAATAGCATTCCTCGCCATATTGATTGGTATGCGTAAAAGCCACTTCTATATCGTCTCCCTTAAGATGGATGATGGGATACAAGGGCTCGGATGTCATCTTGTCGTTGAGCAAATCCACCAAACCATTTTTCGAACTGAACTTGCGACCGTTGAAAGCGATGGTGAGACCCGTATTCAAGTAGACGTAATTCTTCAGCATCGACTCAACGAAAGAATCGTCGTAACGGTAATTGACGAAAAGGCTGTTGTCGGGCATAAACTCCACCAGCGTTCCGTTGGGTTCCGTACTGGCCTCCACGGGCGATTCTTTGAGCAGGACACCCTTTTCAAACTCGGCCACACAAGTTTCTCCATCGCGAAAACTCTGGATGCGAAAATAGGATGAAAGCGCATTCACCGCTTTGATACCAACACCGTTCAGCCCCACCGACTTATGGAAAGTCTTACTGTCGTATTTGGCACCGGTATTCATCTTGGACGACGCATCCACCAATTTGAGCAAGGGGATGCCTCGGCCATAGTCGCGCACGGCCACATACCCTTCGTTGATATCCACCTTAATGATTTTTCCGCAGCCCATTGCAAACTCATCAATGCTGTTGTCTATCACTTCTTTAAGCAAGACATAAACACCGTCTTCGGCCTGGGTTCCATCGCCCAAACGACCAATATACATACCGGGACGCAGGCGGATATGCTCGTTCCAGTTCAGGGTCTTGATACTGTCGTCGTCATAGGCAACGCCTTGTCCGTTAGGGAGATTCTCGTCCAATAAATCCATAGCTTGCTGTGTCGTGATGCGTCTTTGGGAATAATGCCCCAAAGATAACAATAATTTGGCATATTTTTCTTTTGAAAGGTGCTTATTATACTACATTTGCAGTGCTAATAACTGAAAAAGATGACTCTTCTCAACGCCATTACTTGGACTGTCGACCCGGCCTTGT